>JAQVYX010000122.1 GCA_029004715.1 Acidaminococcaceae bacterium
ATTTTGGTGGGTATTATTTCACCTGTTATCATGCTTATTACCTTGGTAACTTTTCATGGTTGGGAGAAACGTTTACCGGGGGCAGGTAATAATGCACGCAGGTATATAAGGGTTGTTGCTAAAAATAATCCTGATACGATGATGACAATTTTGGGGTACTTAGGTAACCATAATGTTAAGGTGCGAACACTAAATGTAAAAAACAATAATGTACAGGGAACAATCATTATTGAGCTTTATTTAAAAATTAGCAAAGATTTTAATATCAATGAAATTATTGCGGGCATTAACACCTTAGATGATGTAATTTCTTTAGAAAATGTAGTTTGATTACAGGTTGAGAATAGGAAGACAACATGTCAGAAAAGTACAAAATAATACCAAATAAGAACGAGTTTATGTCTTTTTTAGAGACAATAAATGTGACACCCGGAGAGCTTGCTGCTATACAAAATATTGTGTTGGTATGTGTAGAGGTTGACTGCGCTGGGGAAACATGGACTATAAATTATCAAAAGAAAAACCATGACTTACAAACGGAACTATTGGCAGCGGTGGCAGCAAAACTGACCGCTGCTTGTTCTTTGCGGGACGTGGTATTTTTGCCATGTCAAGCAGCCAAAGAGTGCGAACAAAAAGAACAACGTTATAGCGAGGAATATTTAGAAGCACTGAAGGTTGTTAATGGTGAAGCAGAAGCTCCTACGGGAGATAGGAAAATTTTGGGAAATAAGATAACCAAAAAACCTAGACCTATGTGCCAAGTAATTGAAGAGGAAAACAATGTTGTTGTCGCCGGCAGCATAGTAGGATTTAAAGAACGAGAATTGCGAACAGGTGCCGTTATGCTTAGTATTTTAGTGAAAGATACTACTGATGGGTTAGTAGCGAAAAAACGTTTTGGCGAGGGCAAGAACAAAGATGAGTTGGCACATAATGTAGCTGAGTGTAAGGCTTTTATGGCTAAAATGCCAATAGGTTCTAATGTTTGTTTTATGGGGAATGTGCGTATTGATAAATTCGAAAACGATGAAGCTGTTATGACTGATATTCGCAGTATTACGCTATTGCCAAAAGAAGAGCGCATGGATAATGCTGAAGAAAAAAGAATAGAGCTGCACTGTCATACGAAAATGAGCAAATTAGATGCGGTAACGCCGATTAAAGAGCTGGTAAAAACAGCTATGCGGTGGGGACATAAGGCTCTAGCGATTACTGACCATGGGGTTGTGCAGGCTTTTCCTTTTGCTTATGACGAAGTAGATAGCAAGGATTTCAAATTAATCTTTGGTGTTGAGGGTTATTTGTGGCCTAATGAAAATCTAAAGAAGACTTATCACATTATTATCTTGGCCAAGACAGCGGAGGGACTTCGTAATCTTTATCGGTTAATCTCCATGTCACATTTACAATTTTTTGGCGGTAAACCGGCTAGACCTCGTATGACTAGAGCTTTGATCGAACAGTACCGCGAAGGGTTAATTATTGGCTCTGCGTGCGCAGCTGGAGAAGTGTTTCAATCTATTATCAATGGTCAAACTCACGAGGAAATTCTAGAGATTGCCAAGTTTTATGATTATTTGGAAATTCAGCCTACAGGCAATAACAACTATTTAATTAGAGAAGACAAGTATCCTAAGATTAAGACACAAGCAGATTTGGAAAATATTAATAAGCAAATTTATGCTATTGGGTCAGAGCTTGGCAAGCTGACAGTTGCTACCTGTGATGTGCATTTTCTTAATCCTGAGGACGCTAATATCCGCAAAATTTTGCAAGCAGGTCAAGGGTATAGTGATGCGGAGGAACAGCCACCTTTGTATTTGCATACTACAGAAGAAATGTTGGCTGAATTTGCTTATTTAGGGCAGGAAAAAGCCTATGAAGTGGTGGTTACTAACCCTAGTCTTATAAATGACGGAATTGATAGATTTAAACCGGTACCGGATAGAGATCAGTTGTATTCGCCAATTATTCCCGGGGCTGAAAAGAAAATTAAGGATATGACATATTCTCGGGCACATGAAATTTATGGTGAAAAATTGCCGGCTATT
The DNA here is from genome assembly GCA_029004715.1 of Acidaminococcaceae bacterium. Taxonomy (GTDB): domain Bacteria; phylum Bacillota; class Negativicutes; order Acidaminococcales; family Acidaminococcaceae; genus JAAYAE01. The sequence continues at coordinate 2,055 of JAQVYX010000122.1, forward strand.
GTGGAAGAGCGCTTGCAGTTAGAACTACATTCTATTATTGGTAACGGTTTCGCAGTTTTATACTATATTGCTCATTTATTGGTGAAAAAGTCTAATGATGACGGTTATATGGTAGGCTCGCGAGGATCAGTTGGTTCTTCTTTGGTAGCGACTATGCTTAATATTACGGAAGTTAATCCCTTAAAACCTCATTATTGCTGTCCTAAATGTAAAAGAAGCGAGTTTTTTGAGGATGGAAGCGTAAGTTCCGGGTTTGATCTGCCTGTTAAATTATGCCCTGAATGTGGCACCGAAATGGTGCGTGACGGACATGATATTCCTTTTGCCGTTTTTATGGGCTTTCATGGTGAGAAGGTTCCGGATATTGATTTGAATTTTTCCGGTGAATATCAACCGCAAGCGCATAAATATACTGAAGAATTATTTGGACGTGATAATGTTTTTCGGGCGGGAACTTTGGGCACTATTGCGGCCAAAACTGCTTATGGTTATGTAAAAAAATATTTTGATAGCAAGGGAATGCATGTGCGCAATGCTTTTGTTGAAAGTATGATTCCTGGGCTAGTGGATGTAAAAAGAACTACAGGTCAGCATCCCGGTGGTATTATGGTTTTGCCACGTAATCTTGATATTCACTACATTACGCCTGTGCAATATCCTGCAGACGATGCTAAAAGCGGCATTATTACAACTCATTTTGATTATCATTCTATTAATGATCGTTTGGTTAAATTAGATATTCTAGGTCATGATGATCCTACTGTAATAAAAATGCTGGAAACTTTATTGCATATAGATATTAAAGACATTCCTATTGGGGACCCTGATACTATGTCCTTATTCCAAAATACCAAAGCTTTGGGAGTAAAACCTGAAGAAATTGGTAGCGAGGTAGGAACTTTCGGCATACCTGAATGTGGTACGCAATTTGTTCGTCAGATGATTTATGATGTACAACCTAAAAATTTCAGTGATTTGTTACGTATTTCCGGCTATTCTCACGGCACAGATGTGTGGTTAAATAATGCTCAGGAATTAATAAAAGAAGGCAAACCCACAGAAGATACCATTTCGACTCGTGATGATATTATGACCAGTCTAATTAATAAAGGTGTAGAACCCAGCATAGCTTTTAGCATTATGGAAACTTGCCGTAAAGGTAAAGCGCACAAAAATGGTTTAAGTGATGAGCAGATGAAGGCGTTAGAGAAAGCACATGTTCCTGATTGGTATGTTAAATCTTGTAAAACTGTGCAATATCTTTTTCCAAAAGCTCATGCGGTTGCCTATGTTATCTCGGCTTATCGTATAGCTTATTGCAAAGTACATCATCCTAAGGAGTTTTATGCGGCTTATTTTTCTATTAGAGCGCCGAAATTTGATTACGCCTTGGTGTATAAAGGCAAAGATTTCATGAAACGTTATATTAAAGATGTTTATGTGCAGAATAAAAAGGCCAAGGTTAATGAAAAGGATACGGCTACTTATATGGAGTTAGTTATTGAGATGTTGGCGCGTGGCTTTGAGTTTGAAAATATTGATTTATACCGTTCTGATGCTCATAAGTTTATTGTCACAGAAAAAGGATTGCTGCCGCCGTTAGGAGCTCTAGCGGGTATTGGAGACGTTGCTGCAGATGGTATTGTGGCGGCTAGACGCAATGGGCCATTTATTTCCCGTGAAGATTTGCGCACTAGAGCAAAAATAAGCAGTGCAGCTGTAGAGGCTTTGGCAGAGATTGGTTCCTTAGAAGGTTTGCCGGCTACAGACCAAATCGAGTTATTTTAACATAATATAGAAGGAAATATTGCGTAATGTAAATAATAGTGTTATAATATATACAGAAATTTTATGTTTGTATTTAGGAGAGTGGGTATAGCACCCGCTCTTTCGTTTACTAGGAACATTTTTACGGGAGTGAGTAAATTGGACAAGAAAAAATTGGTTGAAATAATTGCGGAAATGGCAGAACCGATAGTTAAAGAACAAGGACTAGAGCTTGTTGATGTGGAGTATGTACGTGAAAAAGATTGGTTCTTGCGCATTTATATTAATAAACTTGGAGGAATCGATATTGATGATTGTTCCATTGTTAGCAGTAAATTAACTAAACTTTTGGATGAGACGGATCCTATTAAAGAAAAGTACTATTTGGAGGTCTCTTCACCAGGGATAGATCGTCCGCTGAAAAAGGATAAAGATTTTCAAGCCAATTATGGCAAAAAAGTTGATGTTCAGCTTTTTGCGCCTATAAATGGTAAAAAAGAATTTGTTGGTATTTTAATGAGTCATAGTGATTTGCTTATTGTTCTCAAGGTTGACGAAGAAGAATTTGAGCTGGAACGCAAAGCAGTTGCCAGAATTAGGCCACATATAGAATTTTAAGAACGTTTAAGGAGGAATTATTAAGTGAATGCAGACTTTGTAAAAGCCATTGCTCAATTGGGCGCTGAAAAGGGGATTTTACCGGAAGTATTATATAGTGCGGTTGAAGAAGCTTTGATTACGGCTTATAAGAAAAATTTTGGCTCATCTCAAAAGGTAAGAGTAACTTTAAATAAAGAAAACGGAGAAATCCATGTTTTTGCCCGCAAAACGATAGTTGAAAATGTAGAGGATTCTACCCAGGAAATGAGTTTGGAAGCTGCCAGGAAAACCAATGCAAAGTATCAGTTGGATGATATCATTGAGGAAGAAGTTACACCTAAGGATTTTGGCCGTATTGCTGCTCAAAATGCTAAGCAAGTGATTGTGCAACGTATTCGCGAAGCAGAGCGTGGAATGGTATATGAAAAGTATTCCAGCCGCGAAAATGACATCGTTAATGGTATTGTGCAAAGAGTTGAAGGACATAATGTCTATGTAGATTTGGGAAGTGCTGAGGCAATTTTACTTCCCAATGAACAAATACCAGGTGAAGTTTACCAAAATCATGACAGGATAAAGTCCTACATTGTAGAAGTGAAAAAAACAACTAAAGGACCACAAATTATTTTGTCAAGAACTCATCCGGGACTTTTACGCAGGCTATTTGAGCTGGAAGTTTCTGAAATACAAGATGGTACAGTGGAGATAAAATCCGTAGCAAGAGAACCTGGTATGCGCTCAAAAATCGCCGTGTTCAGCAATGATAGCAATGTTGATCCTGTGGGAGCTTGTGTTGGACAAAAAGGCATGAGGGTTCGTACTATTGTAGATGAGTTGCGTGGTGA
>JAQVYX010000123.1 GCA_029004715.1 Acidaminococcaceae bacterium
CCGTATTGGTTAGGAATGCAAAAAAAATGATATGGAAATTACTGGTAATGATGAGGAGAACCAATAATGGAATATTTATCTATCGCAAATGGAGGGGCGTTTGGCAGCCTTGTGAGGTTCTTGATAGGAAGAAGAATTGCAGAAAAATCTTCAATGTTTTTTCCTATAGGTACTTTAGTCATTAATATAACAGGTGCATTCCTTTTAGGGGTAGTTAGTGCTATCGGATTCAATAAAAATATGTATACCTTACTAGGCGCTGGGTTTTTAGGAGCATATACTACATTTTCAACATTTACCTATGAAGGATTTAATTTATTCCAAAATAATGATAGATTGAATGCTTTTGTCTATATTTCCTTTTCGCTCATATTGGGTGTGTTTTTGTATGCTATGGGATTTGCAATAGTGAAGAGTATCTAAATTAGTTAGGGAGGTAATTTGAAATGACTCTTAACAGAAAATGTAAAGCTTTGAAAATTTATATTAGCGAGGATTCAGAGTATAAGGGACATAGCCTTTATCACGCGATAACGCATAAGTTTGCAGAATTAGGTATGGCTGGCGCAACAGTAACAAGAGGATTAGAGGGATTCGGGCATGAAAAACGTATGCGTAGTACGAGTATTATAGATATTTCTCTCAATCTTCCTATAATCATCGAAATAATTGATACTGCAGAAAAAATAGAACAGGTTATTCCTTTAGTAAATGAGATGGTAGAAGACGGCCTAATAACAGTAACAGACGTAAACGTTATTAAGTACGGAAAGGAAAGTACAAAGGAATAGTTGTAAAGCTTGGGATGTAAACATGTTTGCGTTAACAAGGTGTTTTACAAAGACTAATTATGAGGTAGGAGCTTATGATAGGGGGAAATAAAGCTTCTAAAAATGTCATTGTTTTAGGCTTGGTAAGTTTTTTTAATGCTCTTGCTTCTGAAATGGCATATCCGATTGTTCCAATTTTTCTAACTTCAGTTTGAGGGGCTCAGGTGATTTTAGTAGGCGTGATTGATGGAATAGTAGAATCTACAGCAAGTTTACTTAAAGTGCTTTTCTGACTATCAGATAAGGTACAAAAGAGAAAAGTTTTTGCTGTTTATGGCTATTCGTTATTAACAATTTCTAAACTAATTATTGGTGTGTCGCTAGGCTGACCAACAGTACTTTTCGGTAGATTTATCGATTATTTGGGTAAAGGGGATGCGTATGACAGCAAGGGACTGCACTGCCTCCAAATATTGCCGTAACTTTTTCACAGATATCACTGCTTTTCTTTGTAAAGAGTAGAAAATATTTTGTCATATGCTTTATAATATAGATGTCTAGCTGTTTTTATTCAAACAGTCTAAAGCAAGTAGAGAATAGGGAAGGCTATGTATTCTGAAATTTCAGTTTATGTGATGTATCTGAGTTTCCAATTTAAAATGGCTGGAAAAAGGCTGCTTAGTAGGGGTTTTAAGGTTTATGCAATTAGTTAAAACTTTTTGGAGGCATGGTTAATATGGCAAATGCGAAGGCAAATGGTATCAAAATCGAATATGAAATTTTTGGTGAATATAGCAATCCTAAATTATTACTCATTGCTGGAAATGGCGCACAAATGAATTTTTGGGAAACAGAGTTTTGTGAAATGCTTGCTAAGAATGATCTATGCGTTATACGCTTTGATAATAGGGATGCAGGTTTGTCTACAAAATTTGATGCGGCAGGTATTCCCAATATGACAAAAGTTTATAATGCAGCCAAAGAGAAAAAGCCAATTGAGACAGCATACACATTGGAAGATATGGCAGATGATATGGCTGGGTTACTGGAGGCATTAAAAATTGAAACGGCAAATATCTGTGGAGCTTCTATGGGAGGAGCGATTGCACAAGTTTTTGCCTGTCGTTATCCATCACGTACAAGTAGCTTGATTTCTATAATGTCTTCTACCGGTAATCCCAATAATCCTCAAATAACTAAGGAAACGTTGGCAATGGTGATAGAACCACCACCTGCGGAACGAAATGTGTATATTGAACATAATTTTCGTATATGGAAGAGCCTTTGGAGTAAAGGATTTCCTTTCGAAGAGGAAAGGGCAAGAAGGTATATAGAAGAAAGTTATGATAGAGCATATTGTCCACAGGGAGCTTTGCGTCAAAATGCGGCTTTGGTTGCTAATGGAGATAGAAGAAAAAACCTTGCATTATTGCAAATTCCAACACTGGTAATTCATGGGACAGCGGATCCTTTATTTCCGGTTGAGGCGGGAATAGATACGGCACATACAATACCAAATGCCAAATTGCTTTTGATTGAAGGTATGGGTCATGATATGCCAACGGGGATATGGAAAAGCATCGTGGATGCTATTGTTAAACAAATAAAAGGAATATAGTATAGTATGTTGAATATATATGTTAATGAAAGATACGGGATTTGTAAATCTATCCAACTATGTTAGCAACCACAGACCGAATATGTAGGGCATGATAGTGAAAAATAGAAAAAACAGTATAGGTATTTTAAAGGTACTCACAACTAGGTGAGTGCCTTTTTATGCATGGAATATATTTTCATCATGTGCAAGCTTAGTTTAGCGTTATATAAAGAAGAACACATGTATATAAGTCTTTTGACATGCTTTAGACATACATCATTGGTACTATAACCATAGAAAGCTTGACTAATTAGTCAAGGGAAATAAAAGGAGTGGTTATAATGCTAAAGAAAACAATGCCGAAATTAATGGCAGTGCTTGTATTAGTAGGATTTATGGGTTCGGCAAGTTTACCAATTGTTGCGGAGGCAGCATTTCAACATTCTAAAAACGTACACGAGCAAAGAATTTTACACCCAAAAGAAGAGCAAAGATTGAAACAACATATAGAAAAACAAGATAACTACCATGACAATCTTAAAGATCGTGAAGACAATGAAGATCATGATAACCACAACCACAAGCAGGTTGGTGCGGGACATTAAAAAGAAAATTTATATAATCTCTAATCAGCATAGACGTTAATCGCTTAAAAAAATCGCCGAGATTTACTCATTTACTTTGTCAGACCTTGCGGTTTGGTAATGGTATGTACCAGTATGTACTATACCATTACCAAATCCTCGGTCTTTCGCGTATCTGAGTAAATCTCGGCGATTTTTGTGTAAGGAGAAATAATGTCGATAATCCGGATAAATATGAAAACAAGGGACTTATGCGCTTGTCATAAAATGCAGAGGGTATGATTAATTTTGTTATAATAAATTTTTATGGTGCCAATTCAAAAAGAGTATTTTCTATTAATGATAAACTAGGTTACACTTACAATTAATGGTAAATATAGTGTAGAGCGGATGTATGAAAAATATTTATAAATAGACAAGAGGGATTTTTTTTGTTGGAGTTTTCGCCAGTGGCCGCATAAGAGAATGATTTCAATAAATGCTGATATAAGGTAGAAAAAAATTTCAAAAGTTATTGTGGACTATGCTGGGTTTAAGAAACAGAATTTTCAGATAGTAAGTGCAGGTAAATTTTGAGAAATAGACATTTACGAGAGAGGGGGATAGGACAGCGCATCAGATAGATGAAATATAATTAGGAGAAGGAGGGAGTATTTTGGGAGAAAATAAGATTGACATATTAAGAAAGAGATGGGGGTTTCCCCTAGCTATTATATTCGGAATGATAGTTTGGTTCATGCCACTAGGTCATGGATTAACGCCACAAGGGCATCATGCATTAGCATTGTTTACCGGTATTTTTATATTATATTTAACGGAAGCTGTTCCTTTGGCAGTAACGAGTATTGCTGTAGCTCCCCTTGCCGTATTGATGGGTGTTGCCAAAATTGGTCCGGCTCTATCATCGTTTGCTTCTTCGTCATTGTTTTTGATGTTTGGTGCATTTATTTTGGCAGCAGGAATGATTGAGACTAATTTAGCCAAACGTCTTACCTATGTTATCTTTCCTCGTTCCGTCTAGTACTGCTCGCGTGGCCATTTTACTACCGGTGTGTATTAGCGTTATAGAGTTGTTCAAAGGTGAGGGACGCACAAAGTTCGGCGCTAATTTATTATTAACATTAACGATGACTAATTGTACGATTGCAGCTGGCATATTGACGGCAACTGTGCCGAATCCTGTTATTATTGATTTTATTCAAAAAGCTGGTGGGCCTACGATTTCTTATATGGAGTGGCTAAAAATAGGCTTTCCTCCAGCACTCTTGATGACGATAGTTACCTGGGCCTTTATCCAGGTGCTTTTTAAACCGGAAGAAAAGGAAATCCCTGGGGGATCATCTTATGTAACTAAGAGTCTGGACGAAATGGGTCCTATGAAATATGACGAAATATATACTCTTGTTGTATTCCTACTTGTTGTTGTGGGCTGGGCAACGGGGAAAATAATCAAAATCGACACAACGACAATCTGTATGGCAGGAAGTTTGCTATTGTTCATTCCTAAGTTTGGCGTGCTCAAATGGAAGCAAGCTTCACCACATATTAATTATAGTATTTTATTGGTTGTAGGTGGCGGTATTGGTTTAGGCACTTTGCTCATGAAGACAGGGGCCTCTAAATGGCTTGCTGCTCAAGCTTTTCAGGCATTTGGGCTACAGGCACTGCCGGTAATTCTTCTAACCATAGTTGTTATGCTGATTTGCCAATTCATGCATTTCTTTTTTGTGGGAACTACGGTAATGACGACAGCTATGATGCCTATGATTATTGCTCTGGGTGTGGAAGCAGGATTGCCTCCGCAGGTACTGGCGCTTTCGGCAGGTATGATTATAGGTGGATATCCTGTATTGATGTTCTATTGCACTAACCCTAATATTTTAGTCTACAGTACGGGACAACTTACGGTTTGGGATTTTCCCAAGGTAGGTATTCCTATTGCTATAGTAGGGTGCATAGTATATGCAATCTGTGCCGCAACCTATTGGCGTTGGATTGGAGTATTTGGAGGATAAGCGTTTATAAATTAATAGACCAATGGAGCATCGCTGAGTTTTGCATAAAGCTTTAGTCATGCTTCATTTATCTTATGTGCTATTATATGCAAAGTCTCAAGGATAAAGTTTCGAAAGTGTATTAATTATTTCAAAGAATTAAATGGAAAATCTACAGGGAAAACTTGTGATAGAAAACATTTATACCATGTATTCAAATTCAGTATTTTTCAACTTCTGAGGGAAATCATATAATGAAATTAGGCTAAGAATGAAGAGTGATTTAAACCA
>JAQVYX010000124.1 GCA_029004715.1 Acidaminococcaceae bacterium
CAGGATTAAAAAGCAAAATATCCCCTGTACCTATTACATACTCCTTATTTTTGCAAGACAAGTACCTTCTGCCACTTTCAATAAACCCAACTACATAATATTCATGAAAATGATTGGGAAACTTCTGCATAATACCTTTAAACCTATATGCCTCTATACCTAGCTCATCGTCAAAACACACCGTGCGTTCTTCCTGTTGCATCATCATTACTCCCCTCTGCAAATATTTTATCACAAGCAGTATTTTATGGCTTGTATGATATTGCGGTATCGGAAATGTTTAGGTCCTTTAAACCCCTCCTAGACATTAATTTTTGTTGCAGCGACAAAAAGCACCTCGCATAAAATAATATTTACGCGAGATGCTTTTAGGTGAAAAGTATGCTCTTAAGACTATTAGTATATTTGTTATTATGCTTAAATTTTCTTTAAGTTTTCTACTGTTCTTTCATTTACCACATTACCGGTATTTAAGGTCGTCTTTGTTTCTATAAGCATCACATGAACTTCTTCTGCAGCAGCAGGCATATGCTCTACCCCTCTTGGGATTATAATACATTCGCCTTTGTTTATTCGCACTTCTTTATCTCTAAATTTAATAGTCAAAATACCTTCAAGCACATAAAACATTTCATCCTCATTTTCATGGGTATGCCACACAAACTCGCCCTTAAATTTAGCCAATTTAACGTATGACTCATTAAGTTCTCCAATAATTTTTGGACTCCAATATTCATTAAAAAGTGCTAGTTTTTCCTCAATATTAATTTTATCCATTTTAAATTCCTCCATTTTTATACAATAATTATAAATATTTTCCCAGTTATACTCTGTTTTTAGAAAATAAAAATAAAGAAAGTCCCGCCAAGGTTACTGTTATTCCTATACCTTGCTGCCAAGATATTGCTTCCTGCAAAATAAAATACGCAAGGATACAAGTGCCAATGGTTTCCCCTAAAATACTCATTGATATGACTGATGTGCTTAGCCACTTCAATAGCCAATTAAAAATCATTTGCCCTAAAATAGTTGAAATAACTCCTAACCCAATAAAAGCCCACCATGTAGGTAAAGTGTAATTAGTGAAAGATACATTCTTAACAAAGGTATATATCCCTAAGAAAACTATACTGCTTCCATATCCTAAAATGGAATAAGGAATAACCGCAATTTGTTTACGCATTTTTTGCCCCACAAAAAAATACGCAGTTATAATTCCCGCCGCCACAAACGCAAGAAAATCTCCAAATAAAGCTTGCCCGCTTATTTTAAAATCTCCCCAACCAATAATAACGCAGCCTAGTAAGGCTATAAAACAACCTGCAACCGCTTTCTTGCTAAAACGTTCTCCAAACAATAAATAACATCCCACAAAAGCAAAAAGTGGCTGCATGGTAACAATAACTGTTGAACTTGCCACAGAGGTATATTTTAGCGATTCAAACCATAATACATAATGTATAGCTAAAAACGCCCCGGATATTAGGCCTAAGCCTAACTGACTCTTATTAAGCCCCAACAATTGCTGTCTATTATTTTTATTAAATACAGCAAAGGGCAAAAGCACCAGTACGGCAAATAAAAGTCTATAAAAGGCAGTAACGGAAGCCGGTGCAGCTGCTAGTTTAACGAAAATCGCTGATGTAGATAAGGCAAGCACACCCAAAAACAAAAAACTGTATTGTCCAATTTTTGCTTGCATTTATATGCTCCCTTTATTGTTTACTATAAAATACGCGGTATGCTATAATGTATGAAATTATTATAATATATCCTTCTAATAAATTACATCTTTATTTCATATATACATTATATTACTACAAAAGAGAAAAAAGCATGAGCATTATGGACAGGAGTTTAGAATGAACTATACTTGCCTAGGACAAACAGTTTTAAACTACAGAAAGAAAAAAGGGCTGACCATTCGTGAATTTGCAGATTCCTCAGGAATAAGCACTTCTCTTATCAGTCAAATCGAAAGAAGTCAGGCCAATCCTTCAATTAGTGTTTTAGAACTCATAGCTAAGGCCTTAAATGTTCCCCTTTATACCCTTTTTATTAATGAAATCGATACAACCTCCTTGATTTCTCGCAAAAAAGACCGCACCAACGTTTACAGAAAAAACAATGATCACATCGTTTACGATGTACTAACTCCTGATTTTATGAAAGCACATATCGAACTTTTAATGATGGATTTAAACGCCCATGCCAGCACTACCGAAAGTTATTATACTCACACCGACAAAGAAGAAATTGCCGTTGTTATGAAAGGCGAAACATATATTGAATTATGTGGCCTAGAATATTTTTTAACCGAAGGCGACGTTGTTCGGATACCGCCCAATGTAAAGCATAGATTCATAAATAAGAGTGTTAGCCCTAACAATATCTTATTTGTACTTACGCCTTCTCTCTATTGAAAGTATCATCCTAATCGTATAAAAATCCCCGCATAAAATAATTTTATGCGGGGATTTTTATACGATAAATAGACCAAATATTATTAAAAACCTAGTTTTTTAGTGTTAAGCAAAAAATATGCCTATTTTTGTTTTTTATTAGCTTCTAAAAAGACATTGCATTCTTCCACAACTTTATTAGCATTCTGCACTGCCAAATTCCTCTGAGCAACAATTTTATTTAAGTCATTAGTAGTACCGTCAATATATTTTTGCGCCGCTTTGGTATAGGCGTCTACCGCCGCAAGATATGCAGTAACGGCTTTTACGTCATTTAATGATTCCGGTTTAACAGGCATTGGTGGTAAAACTTCGCTGGCTGATTTATAAGTTACTGACAAATTAGTAGCAGTGGGATCAACGGCAACAACCGGCGCAGGCGTTGGTTCCTCTGCAAACGCCATGGTCATTCCACCTAATACCAACGCAATAGCCACACACATTGTCATAATATTTTTTTTCATTTTAGAGCCCCCTTATTGGTTTCTATTAAACGACTTTGCCACTTGATACATGGTATCAGCAAAAGTTTTTATCGGCACCGGTTTAAAAATAATTCTCGGCTTAACTATATCCTCCAATAGAACACCATGTGCACTGAACAATTTCGTTTCAATAACAGCATATCTTGCTTGCTCTACCTTGAAAATCATCTGTGTTTCACTAAAACCAACTTTATCATCCACTGCCAACTTTGCCTTATAGCGGTCTTGCAGTTGCTCCACTACCTTTGGTCCATTAAATATTGTCCTTACGAGAACTTGTACCTGATCTTTTTTGTTTTCTACCGGAGCCAATGATTTCTTGTCAAACAAGTAAATACCTATATCATTAGCAAAAACACCAACCCACCGCTCTTTCGCCTCTTCTTCCGGAGTTAATTTCTTTTCCCTGGACATTTCCATTTCCCAAATACCACTAGTTTGTTCAGCAGTAGGTTTTTCTGCTGCTTTAGTTGGCAAACATGGCAAAACAATACAAATCATCAAAAAAAACATTACTATTTTACGCATTATTTTCTCCTCTACCTTGTCCTGTTTGCAATGCTTTTAATTGCATCTTTATTTTTTCTTCAAAGTCCACAAAGTCCCTGTAACTTAACTCGTGAATTAAATATTTTGGCTTAACCAAATTCACTACTTCCCATATTCTAGGTGTAGTAAAAGGAAGGTGTTGATCAATATTTGTCACATGTTGCATAACTATCCCTTCATTTATGATCTTTGGCACTAACTTTTTATGGCTTTGCTGATACTTACCCGACAAGGAACAATTTAAATGTATACCCTTAATCCAAGCCGCTGCATCTCCCAGTTTTTTAATTTGTTCATAAAGATAATTTACCCCTTCCTCCTCCGTACGCAAGGCACTATTCGTATTAAGAAGGTGACCTGTGTCTAGCATAATCCCAACATTATCCCGCTCTATTAAAGAAAAAAACTTTTTAACTACTGCCGCATCTGTTAAACGCAATCCCGGCCACCATAAATTTTCAAACAAAACTGTGATATTCTGTGGTATTACCTCTGCTACCGCATTAAAGACCTCTGCTGTACGAACTATAACGTCTTCATCCGTATATTTGAAATCAAAAGTAAATATCTCTCGCTGATCGGCTTCTGCCACATGCCAAACCAAGTATTCAGGCTCTGCAATTAAAGCTGCCTTAATATTCGCTTTTATAACTTTCAACCATTCTGTGCCACAACATGCTCCGCCAAAATATGAACAACAATCCTCTGCGCACTCAAACTGTTTCTCTACGATTTTTTCATTATCGCGCCAAAAATCCAGCCAGTGCGGCCAGTAATTTAGGTGTACCCCCACCGTTTCTTTATTATAAGACTGAGAATAGGGTTCCGTTTTGTAAACCATAAGTTCAATCCCATTTAACCCCAGCGCAGCAATAAATTCAGGAAGAGTTTTCCCAGTCTTCAATATTTCCTGCTCATAACCCGGTACCGGGCAATAATTAAATAATTGTTTTATGATACACTCACCCTATTCTTTCTTTTTTTTCTTTGCTTTACTTATAGTGTAACGTAATTTTGCTAACTCCCGCAAATTTTTTAAATAAATAGTACGGTTAACTACTAAATTTTCGCTTTCTACCTCTTCAATTCTTTTAATATACTGGCTTAATTTCCCCATCCTAATTCCTCCGCTTTGCTTTTGCTATACCGGTTTACCCTAATGACTATGCATAGGCCGAATAGGCCACGGAACCTCATTTACCAAAAAGCACATAACCTCCTCCCAGTATCATATATCTGTACTGGGTAAAGATTATGCGCAATTCGATAGATGCAACACCCTTACGATAAACAGATACATAGACGAATAAGTCACCAACCTCATGGCGGCTCACGTGCATAGATCAATAACCTTGATCTAATTCATTATGTATCCACTTGTACATCGCAAGCTTGTTCGGATGTTAGAAACAGGCAGTTCTCCTGACTTCGGTTCATTACCTTTTCGCCCCTTCTCGAGCAATTATGCTCAATGGTTAAACTGCGAAATGCTCCCCGTTACAGTAGCGAGACTGCGCCGGATGTTCGCCGGCTTCCCTGTTAGGCCTCTTTTGGGAGTATCTATTAATTTCCCCTTGAGGCACCTGTTTCCCTCTATTTTCAATTGTCAAAAACAAAAAACCCCTGGCGAATTAACGCAAAGGGGTGGAAATGGACAAAGCTATCCTGTTTTCCAGCCACCGACGTCTTTCGCGTGGTTTTTGGGCTCG
>JAQVYX010000125.1 GCA_029004715.1 Acidaminococcaceae bacterium
CTTTATGACTATAGGGAGTGTATGTAGTGCGTTAAAATACAAGATACTGTATCTAAATATTTTTGTGTATCAAAGTTTTAATTACTTGACAAAGGTTAGACGTCTAACTATAATTAAGGTATGAAAAAGACAAAAGCAATCTCAACAATTAGTAAAATAAAAGAACATGCCAACAGCTTCATTATGCAGAGTCTTGCGCAGCATGGTGTTCACGGATTAGTTTCATCACATGGAGATATTCTTGTGGTTCTGTTTCATGGGCAGAAGGTTACCATGAAGGATGTAGCCGATACTATTCATAGAACTAAACCGACGGTAACTGTATTAATAGCTAAATTGGTAGATTTAGGCTTGGTTAAGAAGGAACGGTCAGCTGAAGATGCAAGAGTCAGCTATGTAGAACTTACTGATAAAGGCAGGGATTTTAAAGAGGTTTTCGAAGCTATTTCCTTAAGTGTAACAAAAAAACTTTTTCAGGGATTTTCTGAGATTGAACAAAAAAAATTTGAAGAATATCTAAATAGAGTTTATACCAATATAAGATAGAAAAGGATATTAAGCTACTCGAATTTGTGCTACAGCTTATAAGTTTGAGTTTTAAATATTAAATTAGTGAAAATTAAAAAGAAAAGGATGATTAATTGTGGGAAAACGTGATTTGGTAATTGAAAAAGTAAGGGCAGTTATAGCAGCGCCAAGTTGTTGCGCAGAATTGAAGATATCCGCTCAAAATTACTTAAATGCATTAAATACTGCTACAGAAAAAGATGCGGCTCAAAAGCTAGTAGCTGAGTTAGAAGCAGATGTACAATCTATAGATACTGTACTAGCTTTTTTTTCTTCAGCAGAGGGGGTAAAAGTTTTTGGAAAAACAGTTGCTACCAAGTTGACTGAACAGGCTAAAAAGGTTAAGGCTAAAGGTGGTAAATATTGTTTTTGCCCGGCTTGCACTGCTGGCAAAGAAATTCTAGATATGAAGGAGACTTTGCTGTAAAATACAGATAAATCGCCGCTATTTACTCTTCTATTTTGTCAGATATTGCGGTTTCGTAATGTTATGTACCGTTGTGTACTATCTAATTATGAAATCCTCGGTCTTTCGCGTATCTAGGTAAGTCCCGGCGATTTTTTTGTGTTTTTGGAAATAATTAGAAACAGCTATTTTTACTGTGCTATTTATGACAAAAAGGGACTGTCCCTTTTTGTCATAAAATACCTATATGTAGAAAATAAAATCGTCGTTATTAACTCATCTGTTTTGTCAGATTCGAGTAATTATCGACGGTTTTTTGTATTAAAAAAAACTAGTGGGTATTTGTATTTAGTTAACTTGTATCCAGTCACTTGTATTGCTGAGGTTTGTACAGTTATATATGTTGGTAGCTGTTCTAATGCATACGTAATAATTAGTACCATCTTGATAAACATTACCGGCTTGTGGAAGACTATCTTCCTTCCATACTGTTTGCCCATAAAGAGTGGTCATATTTGCGCTAGTTAAAATATTATCCGTATCTACTTTAAAAGCATTATCCGGGTTCGCTGCTGCATATTCAGCTAAAGTAGGATTGGCGTTGGCAGTCTGAGAAGAAATATATTGATTATAACGTAGTAAATATATTCCTGTAGAATCCTTGTAGAGAGCAGTATCTGTATTTGCTCCGGAGCCACTAGCCGCTTGAGCTAAAAAACTAGCCCAACTACTTGTGGTTAAATCATCCGCCACGCTGCTGGAATCACCGTCTGAAGGCAATCCTGTATAGGTAAGATACCATTCCACAGGTTCTTTGGAGCCTTCCACGCAAGTATATGTAGCTCTGCCTTTTGTAATTTCATAAGAAGTATCTAGCGCTGTAAATCTGCGTGGTGTGCCATCATTTTGAGTAATTAGCATATCACTGCTAGGTGGGACAGGAACTGCTGCTAATAAGGAGTTACCTGTGCCATAATTAACTAATTGGTCTATAGTTGTAGGCGCTTCGCCTGTTCTTGCTTCATACACATTGTAAGCACTATCTATAGCTCGTAAGTCTGCGAGCAATTTGGCACCATTTGCCGACGCTCGAGAATCCAAGAAGCGAGGAATAGCAATACCGGCTAAAATGCCCAGTATGGCAATAACAATGACCAATTCAATTAGTGTAAAACCACGTTGTTTTTTCATATATATGCCCTTCTTTGGGTAAACTAAAATAATAGTTTTATTAATAAAATAATCAACCGATTTAATTTTACTATATTTTCTTTTTATTTACAATAGATATGGTAAGTCTTAATGTGAATTTCGTGGATATGACGAAAATAATGAGAAATATTATAAAAATATTTTACAGCCATCCAAACATAAAAAAATGGTTACTACGAGTGTGTTTATTTTCATTAGGAATTGGATGCTAGCATAATATTTAGGGTAAGAGTTTAAAAATTGACACTAATATAACAGCGTTATATAATATGCAATATAACAGTGTTATATTGGTGAGATTTGCTTTCTCCACGCTAAATAGGAAAGGGGATAAGAATATGTTAAAAAAAATTTTGAACAATTGTGCAAAACCCGAAGGAATATGGGGGGAAATTATAGTTAATTTTATGAATAAAGGCCATAAACCAATGGCAAAATGGGGAATTTCTCATCTGAAGTTTAAGTCTGATGATATTATTTTAGATGCAGGGTGTGGTGGTGGCGCTAATATTTCTGTTTTTTTAGATATTTGTCCACATGGGAAAATTTATGGCATTGATTATTCGCAAATCAGTGTAAAAAAAGCGAAGGAAATTAACAGGGAGGCAATTATTGCAAGACGGTGCGAAATAATAGAGGGAAATGTGCTTATTCTTCCTTATGAGGACAATTTTTTTGACAAGGTAACTGCCTTCGAAACGGTTTATTTTTGGCCGGAGATAGAAAAAACCTTTAGGGGGATTTACAAAGTTATAAAGCCGGATGGCACTTTCCTTGTGTGTCTAGAGGCCGAGAAGGAAGCTGCCCAAAAATGGGCGAAAAGAATTGACGGTATGAATGCCTATTCACATGAAGAAATAGAACGTTTGATGACAAGGGTTGGATTTAGAAATGTGTGTACGTATTTAAACAATAATTGGGGTTGTACATGGTGCTGTATAGTGGGTACTAAGTAGGTAAGACAAAATAAGAATCAATGCCGTGAATTTGTTTTAAAACAGTAAAAACCATAGACATTATGTAGAACGCTGTGTTTTTAGTTTTTAAAATTAGATAAAGTGACTTAAATAAAAGGAGATATAAAAGAAAATTTGGAGGAATCTTAAAATGGAGAAGGATCATGTAAGTACTTTGGAAAGGATAAAAACGGCAGCCATAGGTGAATTTTCAGTTAAGGGTTATAAAAGTGCGTCTTTGAGAAATATTGTTAACAAAGCAGGGGTGACAACGGGGGCTTTTTACGGATATTACAAAAGCAAGGAAGAATTGTTTGATGTTTTGGTAAGTGAAGAAGCGGAGTATTTTAAAAATGAATATTTTTCTTGTCTTCGTAGATTTAAAAAACTACCTATTGCAGAACAAGTGAAAGCAATAGATGTAAATGGAACTGTTAACAAATGGATGGTTAACATAGTGGATTATATATATAATCACAAAGCGGCTTATAAATTACTTATCTGCAAAGCAGAAGGAACAAGATTTGAAGACTATGTAAACAATTTAGTGGAACACGAAGTAAGGGCTAATCATGAATTTATTGCTGCCATGGAGAAAGAGGGGAAAATCATAGAACACGTTGAACCAAATCTTGAGCATATTTTAATTAGTGGTATGTTCAGTGCTTTTTTTGAAATTGTTGCCCACGATTATTCGCGTAAAGATGCCAAAGACTATGTAAATAAAATACATAATTTTAATGTGGCAGGCTGGGCACAAATAATGAAGCTTGAGGGCATTGGTAAAAAGTTAAACAAACAGAAAAAAGAGAATGAGAAACTTTAATAGGCCTTAAAACACTAATTTAATTATAGATAGTGGCATACTTAATAAATTAATTTAAAATAACGTTAAACTATAGAAAATTGGCAAAACAGCAAATATTGTTATAAAAGAGGTATTTATGCAACCAACTAAAAACGATTTATTATATGCAGCTGATTTTAAAATAATAGGGCAATCAGATAATTGCACAATCTATGAAATGTCCGAAGGTAAGAATACCGGAAGAATAACCAGCTATGAAGTATTTCCCGGAATTCGTTTAACATATAACGATTTTCATATTGGTAAATGTCCAGAACATGTTTTTTTACAAAAAGATATCATGGAGATTAATCATTGCCGTGAAGGCAGATTCGAATGTGAATTTATGGATGGGGTATATACCTATTTAAGCACAGGAGATTTGGCAGTTAATAAAATTATTAGTAACCAAGTCATTAATGCTACCTTCCCGTCAGAGCACTATCATGGTGTGTCAATTATTATTGATTTGGAACAGGCGGCTAAGATGATCTCGACTATATTGTCTGATATTTCCATTGACTTATATTTTTTACGGGATAAACTTTGCGCGAATAATCGTTGTTTTGTTATGCGGGCAACAGATTCCATACAGCATATTTTCTCAGAGCTTTATACAATTCCTGATTCTGTAAAGCCGGGGTACTTTAAATTGAAGGTTATGGAGTTATTGCTTTTTCTTAGTGTAATTGAAATGCCTGAGCAATTTGAAAAACGTCCATATTTTCAAAAAAGTCAAGTAAATAAGGTAAAAAAAATGAAAACTTTTTTAACACAGAATATAACTCGTCATATCACGCTTGGAGCATTATCTGTAAAATATAATATGTCTATTAACGCCATGAATTCTTGTTTTAAAGCTGTTTATGGAATGTCTATTTATACATATGTACGAATGTATAGAATGCAGGTCGCTGCTACTATGCTACTTACAACTCGCAATAGTGTAACGATTATTGCGGGTAATGTGGGATATGAGAATGCAAGTAAATTTGCTAGTGCTTTTAGAACTGTTATGAAGGTATCTCCCTCAGAATATAGAAAAATTTATTAACCAAATGGAGCTAAAAAAAATATTTGGAGTATCAATATAACATTTATGACAAAAAGGGACTGTCCCTTTTTGTCATATACGCATGGGGAAGCTTAATGCTAGAGATGCAGAAGTTAGAAAGGCAGCGCGTT
>JAQVYX010000126.1 GCA_029004715.1 Acidaminococcaceae bacterium
CGGCTGCAACAGCCGTACCAATTACACCTGCGACATTAGGTCCCATGGCATGCATCAACAAGAAGTTGCTTGGGTTAGCCTTTTGACCAACCACCTGTGATACACGCGCGGCCATAGGTACAGCCGACACACCGGCGGAACCAATTAAAGGATTGGTTTTGCCGCCATCAGCCCAACACATTATTTTGCCAAAGATTACACCAGCGGCTGTCCCTGCCATAAAGGCAACTAGGCCAAGGCAAATAATTAAAATAGTTTGATAGGTCAAGAAACTCTCTGCTTTCATGGTAAGGCCCGTACCTGTAGCTAACATGATAGTAACAATATTCATCAAAGCATTTTGCGCTGTATCAGACAAACGACCCAGACAACCAGCTTCAGTAAATAAATTGCCTAACATTAACATACCAATCAAAGAACAAACCGGTGGTAATAACAAAGAAATAAAAATAGTAGTTACAACCGGGAATACAACTTTCTCAAAATGAGAAACCGTACGCAATTGCGCCATCTTTATTTTACGGTCTTCAACAGTTGTGAACAACTTCATAATAGGCGGTTGAATCAAAGGAACCAAAGACATGTAAGAATAAGCGGCAACAGCTATGGCGCCCAACAATTGCGGAGCCATTTTTGCAGCTAGATAAATAGCAGTAGGACCATCAGCGCCACCGATAATACCGATAGCAGCGGACTCTTGCACAGTGAAACCTAGTAACATTGCGCCTAACAAGGAGATAAAAACACCAGCTTGAGCTGCAGCACCTAAAAGCAACGTTTTAGGATTAGCAATAAGCGGTCCAAAGTCAGTCATGGCTCCAACACCCATGAAAATCAATGGCGGGAAAATCTCATTATTGATACCGTAAAGAATTACCTGCATTACGCCAGGATCGGTTTCAAAACCGGTCTTCGGAACGTTAGCAAGGATACAACCAAAAGCGATTGGAGATAAAAGCAAGGGTTCAAATCCCTTTACAATAGCGAGATAAAGCAAAGCGACGCCAACAAGCATCATAATGGCATTACCACCGGTAAAGGCAACGAAGCCGCTATCATTCCAAACGGACAGTAAAGCAACGACAAATGCATCCATTTAATAGCCTCCTAATTTTTTAATATGGAGGGAGCCCGCAAGAGCAAAGCTCCCATGATATTATATGATACGTAACTAATATAAATGCGGGCCGCCGGTAGCAGGCCCCATATATATTTATTACATTACGATCATTGCGTCGCCGGTAGCAACATTTTGTCCTGCAGTAACACGTACTTCAGAAACTGTACCATCAGCAGGAGCCATAATTTCATTTTGCATTTTCATAGCTTCTAGAATCATTAGAACGTCGCCGGATTTAACAGCGTCACCAGCCTTGCAGTTAACAGATAATACTTTACCTGGCATTGGAGCAGAGATAACTTCTGCACCAGCAGCAACAGGAGCAGCTTTAGGAGCGGCAACAGGAGCAGCTTTAGGAGCAGCAACGGGAGCAGCTTTAGGAGCGGCAACAGGAGCGGCTTTAGGAGCGGAACTTACAGCGCCACCAACTTCTTCAACTTCTACTTCATAAGCAGAACCATTAACAGTAATGTTAAACTTTTTCATGGATAAAAATCCCCCTTAATTCTCGTTATTTTATATTAAAAACATTCCTTACGTGCACTCATAACTTCTTCACGAGCATTAATAGTCCACCCCGGAGAAGAAATACGACGAATGCAGGCAACTTGTTCTGCAGAACAACCACAAGCGGCAACCGCAGCTGCGATAACTGCGATTATTTCTGCGTCATCCTTCTTAGCAATAACAGGTGCTGCTACAGAAGGAGTAGATACTGCTACCTTAGCTGCAGGTTTTTTTTTAGCAGTAGGGTCACATGCTCTGATGACAAACATAACTATACCCAAAACAATCAATACGCCAAACACGATTGTCATGTTGATTATGGCAATCAACCAAGGGTTAGTGGTAACTGGTCCCATTTTATTCACCTCTTGTTCTAAATTTTAAAACTTTGACATAATGTTTGAATTATAGTGGAATGTTGCCATGACGTTTAGCCGGGCGACTTTCGCGTTTGGATTCTAACATTTGTAAAGCATTGATGATGGTAGGACGAGAGTTTTTAGGTTCGATAACTATGTCAACCATACCACGAATTGCAGCTTGGTAAGGAGTTGCAAAGTTTTCAATGTACTCAGCAGTCTTTTCAGCAACATTAGGATCTTTACGGAATATAATGTTAGCAGCCCCTGACGGTCCCATAACAGCGATTTCTGCAGTCGGCCAAGCAATAACCTGGTCAGCGCCCAAATCTTGAGAACACATGGCCAAATAAGAACCGCCGTAAGCTTTACGAGTAACCAAGGTAATCTTAGGAACTGTAGCTTCAGAGTAAGCATAAAGCATCTTTGCGCCGTGACGGATGATACCGCCATATTCTTGGTTAGTTCCAGGCAAGAAACCCGGTACGTCAACAAGATTTAATAGAGGGATATTGAAAGCATCACAGAAACGGATGAAACGAGCTCCCTTATCGGAAGCATTGATATCCAAGCAGCCAGCCATTACTTTAGGTTGGTTAGCAATGATACCTACAGTAGAACCGTCCATACGTGCGAAGCAAGTAACTATATTGGTAGCAAAATATTTTTGAGATTCATAGTACTCGCCATTATCCACAAGACTCTTAATAACATCGTACATATCATATGGTTGGTTAGCGTTGTCAGGAAGCAAAGTGTTTAACGCATCGTCGGTTCTCATCGGATCATCACCAGTTTCAACCACAGGAGCAGACTCCATGTTGTTGGAAGGTAAGAAGCTCAATAGATAACGAATTTGAGTTAAGCAATCTTCGTCATTTTCAGCTGCAAAATGAGCAACACCTGATTTGCTATTATGAGTCATAGCACCACCCAATGCTTCTTGGGTTACTTCTTCACCGGTTACAGACTTAACAACAGCTGGTCCGGTAATGAACATTTTAGCAGTGTTCTTTACCATGTAGATGAAGTCAGTTATAGCAGGAGAATAAACTGCGCCACCTGCGGAAGGTCCCATGATTGCAGAAATCTGAGGAACAACACCGGAAGCAATTGTGTTTTCGAAGAAGATTTTGCCGTACCCAGCAAGAGCATCAATAGCTTCTTGGATACGAGCACCACCGGAATCATTCAAGCCAATGCATGGAGCCCCCATTTTTAGAGCCAAGCGTTGAACTTTAACAATTTTGCCGGCATGCATTTCACCAAGAGATCCACCTTCAACAGTGAAATCTTGTGCGAATACATAAACCAAACGGCCATCAACAGTACCATAACCAGTTGTTACACCTTCGCCAGGAAGTTGTTTCTTTTCTTGGCCAAAGTTTGTGCAACGATGTTGCACGAAGCGATCCAGTTCCACGAAGCTACCTTCATCAAGAAGGCAAGCAATTCTTTCGCGAGCAGTCATTTTGCCGGCATCATGTTGTTTTTTTACACGTGCCTCGCCGCCTGCAGCCATAATCACTTCTGACTTTTTGAGCATTTTCTCAATTTTTTCTTGAGTAGACAAATTCTTACACCTCCATCATTATTGGGGAGAACTAATTTATTTACACCACAAGTGGGTGTAGACATAAGTTAATCTCGACTGAGACATTTTTGCCTTGCCAACCAATTATTTTTTAGCTGGTGCGCAAAGTTCTAGCAAAATACCAGTAGATTTAGGATGAACAAAAGCAATTTCCATTCCGCCGGCACCACCACGTGGAGCCTTATCAATCATTATGCCGCCACGAGCTTGTACATCAGCAATAGCAGCGTTGATATCATCAACACGCATTGCCAAATGTTGAATGCCTTGTCCATTTTTTTCAATATATTTGGCAATAGCACTTTCAGGAGAGGTAGCAACTAACAGCTCTAACAAAGTCTCGCCACAAGGAATAAACACGGTTTTTACATGTTGTTCTTCTACTGTTTCTTCACCGGTGCAACTAAGACCGAGAACTTCAGTATAAAACTTCTTGGATTTATCCAAGTCTTTGCAGGCAATGCCTACATGATCAACACAAATTACTTTAAACATTTTAAATCTCCTCCTTAATATAATTGCATTACTATATATAA
This sequence comes from Acidaminococcaceae bacterium, assembly GCA_029004715.1. Lineage (GTDB taxonomy): Bacteria > Bacillota > Negativicutes > Acidaminococcales > Acidaminococcaceae > JAAYAE01. Next base: position 4,117 of record JAQVYX010000126.1, read on the forward strand.
TGTTTCTATTTCAAAACATTACTAACAATGTCATCTACTACGGAATAAGGATCTGTTTTCCTTTTTTGTAAATCAAGAATGGTTTCTGCAAACCCCTTTGTAGCAACTATTTTTTCGTCTATATGTCTACTAATATGATCGTTAACCATAGCAACAACTTCTGATTTAATACGAGCTTGCCGAACAGTTTCCAATTCCCCTGATTCTTCAAGGTATTTTCTATGTTCTGCAATCGCGTCAACAACTTCAGTGATTCCTTCATCTCTACTAGCTATTGTCCTATTTATTGGTGGGCGCCAAGCTACATCTTCTTGGTTCAACTCAAGCATCATTTCAATTTCAATATTTAATTTGTCGACGCCTTCACGATCAGCTTTATTGATAGTAAATAAATCACCTATCTCTAAAATACCTGCTTTTATTGCCTGAATATCATCACCAAGGCCAGGAACCACAACTACCATTGTTGTATCTGCGGTTTTAATAATATCTACTTCTGATTGTCCTACCCCTACCGTTTCAATAATAATGATATCCATGCCATAAGCATCCATCAATTTTACTGCATCACCCGTCTTTTGAGACAAACCACCTAAGTTTCCTCTAGTAGCCATACTACGAACAAAAATGCCTTCATCGGCAATAAGATCTAACATTCTTATACGATCGCCAAGAATGGCGCCGCCGGAATACGGGCTAGTTGGATCAATAGCGACAATGCCCACAGTTTTATTACGTCTTCGATATTCCTTGGCCAGTTTATCCGTTAATGTACTTTTACCTGCGCCGGGTGGTCCAGTAATACCAATGACGTAAGCATTGCCTGTATGGGGATAAATCTTTTTCATTATTTCAACGGCATCGTTATGTTCATTTTCTATGGCTGTTATGGCCTTAGACAAGGCTAAGCGAGAACCGTTCAAAACTCCTTCAGCTATATCCACTGCATGCACCGCCTTATAGGTTTTCAATATGTAGTATGCTAACCGAGACAAGCTCGGTTAGCAACAAAGCAAAAACTCTTATTTAATGTTTTCGTTA
>JAQVYX010000127.1 GCA_029004715.1 Acidaminococcaceae bacterium
GTAGGCTTAGGCCTATGGTTTTCCCTCCGCACCAGATTTGTACAAATCCGCATGCTGGGAGAAATGTTCAAACTACTAAAAGACGGCATAGGCGTAAATCATGGGCAACAAGCTATTTCTTCTTTCCAAGCCTTTTGCGTTAGTACAGCCTCAAGAGTTGGCGTTGGCAACATAGCCGGTATTGCCATTGCTATTGCTAGTGGTGGTCCAGGTGCAATTTTTTGGATGTGGGCTATAGCGCTTTTAGGTGCAGCCACCGGATTCGTGGAAAGCACTCTAGCCCAAATTTACAAAGTTCCTACACAAGGTAACGGCTTTCGCGGGGGTCCTGCCTATTACATCAAAAATGCTCTAGGCAGTACTTTTTTTGCCACTGTTTTTGCTATTTTGATTAGTGTTACCTTCGGTTTGATTTTCAACTCAGTACAAGCCAACACAATCACTGTGTCCCTTCATGCCGCTTTTGGCGTTGATCGCTTAACCATGGGTATCATTTTAGCATTATTTACAGCTTTTGCTGTTTTTGGTGGAATTCACCGCATAGCCAAAATAGCCGAGTGGATGGTTCCCATTATGGCCGGTATTTATCTGTTAACAGCTTTAATTATCACCTTGCTTAACCTATCATTATTACCTGGAGTACTTCAATTAATTATTTCCTCAGCTTTTAATGTCCATGCAGCTGTAGGCGGTGGGTTAGGCGCCGCCATCATGACCGGCGTTAAGCGCGGATTGTTTTCCAATGAAGCCGGTATGGGCTCTGTTCCTAATGCCGCAGCCACTGCCTTTGTATCTCATCCTGTAAAACAAGGGTTAGTACAGGCACTAGGCGTTTTCGTAGATACTTTATTGGTCTGCTCTGCCACAGCTTTTATAATTTTGCTTTCTACCAGTTATCACACGACCAGCTTAACAGGTATCGAATTAGCACAACAATCCCTAGCTTTTCATATCGGGCCCTGGGCACCTAGTCTATTGGCCGTTCTCATATGTCTTTTTGCCTTTAGCTCTATTGTCGGCAACTACTACTATGGTGAGATTAACATCGCTTTTTTAAACTCAAATCCCCTAATTCTCATAATATTTCGTATCTGCGTAGTTTCCATGGTACTATTTGGTTCCATAGCAAAGGTCGCCGTTGTATGGAATATGGCAGATTTATTTATGGCCTTAATGGCTCTCACCAATCTTATTGCGATTTCCCAGCTAGCTAAATATTCCTATATCGCTTTAGACGACTATGTAAAACAAAAAAAGGCTGGCATTGAAAACCCAACTTTTGATTCCTCTATACTGCCTACCCAAAAAGGAATTTATGCTTGGGACAAAGATAAATAAATAAAACATCTCATGTGATTTTAATCACATGAGATGTTTTATTACATATACAAATTAATTAACTATTGGCAAGTCTCGCTTCACGGTCTTTCTCACCTTTATCTACAATAAGGGAAACAGTAGCATCACCGGTAATATTTACAGTAGTACGAGGCATATCTAAAATACGGTCGATTCCTGCAATTAAAGCTGCCCCCTCTAAAGGAAGACCCACTGCAGTTAAAATCATAGTCAACATAATAAGTCCTGCACCCGGCACACCCGCTGTTCCAATGGAAGCCAAAGTACCGGTAAGAATAATCGTAACATACTGCCCCATGCTAAGATCTACCCCATAAATCTGTGCTACAAACAAAGCACAAACGCCTTGATATAGAGCCGTACCATCCATATTTATAGTTGCTCCTAATGGCAACACAAAACTGGAAACCTCTTTAGATACGCCCATGCCCTGTACGCATTCAAAGCTAACAGGCAAAGTGGCTGAACTAGAGCAAGTAGAGAACGCAACCATCTGAGCAGGGAATATACCCTTGAAAAAAGTCATAGGATTCATCTTGCCAACAGTCTTTATCAAGAAACCGTAGACAATAAAAGCATGAAGTATACATCCTAGGTAAACAGCCACAATAACCTTAAGTAATGGTAATAAGACTGCCGCACCATAGGTAGCTGTAACAGGTGTCATAAGCGCAAACACACCAATAGGTGCAAACCACATAATCATACCAACAACCTTATAGCAAGCTTCTGCCATACCATCAAAAAATTTAAAGAAACTATCGGCACGCTCACCAACCATAGTAATACCGCCGCCCATGAAAAGAGCAAAGACTATAATCTGCAACATATTGGCCTTTAACATAGCGTCAATCGGATTGGTAGGAAATATGGCAACGATAACATCCATTAAAGGCGGGGCAGCTTTAGCCGCAGCCTTTACTTCAGCACCCGGCATCATAATCCCTGTTCCCGGTGACATAATAGTTCCTAAAGCCAAGCCTAAAACAATAGCAAAAGCTGTAGTTCCCAAATAATAGGCAACGGTTTTAGCTCCAACCCTACCAATCTTTTTTACATCTCCCAGACCACAAATACCAACAATAAGAGACGAAAAAACTAATGGCACTATAATCATTTTGATCATGTTCATAAAAATTTTACCAAAAGGTGCAATCCAAGTTTTGGCAAATGCCAGCCCCTCTTGACCTAACCCTAGTCCTGCCAAAATACCCAAGATAAGGCCGATCAAAATCTTCGTCGACAAATTCATTTTCATTTAAACTCCCCCTTATGATAGTGCTTTTTTTTTGTTTGCTTTTCTATATAACCACTTGCCCCCTTTCTATAAATGTTAATGTTGTATTTTCACAATATTCTCACAATATACTTATAGTATAGTACATTCTCCGAAATTAATCACCCTAAAAATAAAAAAGACTCTCAACCATTACAGTTAAGAACCTTAAGTACAATTTCATTAAATGGCGGAGCGGGTGGGATTCGAACCCACGCGGGGTTTAACCCCCCTAACGATTTAGCAAACCGTCCTCTTCAGCCGACTTGAGTACCGCTCCAAATTGTCTTACTGCGATATTATAGCGTATTTAAAGTTTTTTTTCAAGCAAAAATATAATTTACCCTTTAATATTTCATTATATTTATTTTTCTACGTTTTACTATTACCTAAATATTTACAATATATACGATATACACCCTTTTCTCTCAATAATAAATATTATCCATACCGTTGATAAAGAAACTTGCGTAGTATACAATTAGCATATATATAAGAGTTTATGGGTGCTAAATATGAATGAATATTCTAAGCAAAATGCAAAATTTAAAAAAATGACCGAAAGTCCGGTAGAAAAACTTGTCTGTTCCATGGCTATTCCCACTATCATCAGCATGCTGATTACTTCGCTCTACAATATGGCAGATACTTTTTTTATGGGGAAAATTAATGCCAGCGCAACCGGAGCCATAGGTGTAGTTTTTTCTCTCATGGCTCTTATTCAAGCCACAGGATTCTTTTTTGGACAAGGTTCCGGCAATTATATTTCTCGAATGCTAGGCAAAAAAGACATGAAGTCCGCCTCTATTATGGCTTCAGTAGGTTTTTTCAGTGCTTTCCTTGTAAGCATCATTTTTTCTTTATTAGGTCTAGTCTTCTTAACTCCTTTAGCTACACTTTTAGGCTCTACACCTACTATTTTGCCTTATGCAGAAAAATATATGCAAATCATTCTTCTAGGATTACCTTTCATGGCTACGTCCCTAGTACTAAATAACCAGTTACGCCTGCAGGGAGATGCTGCCTTTGGCATGATTGGCATTAGTGGCGGCGCCATAATAAATATAATCCTTGACCCTATTTTTATTTTTTATTTTCACATGGGAATTGCCGGTGCCGCTTTAGCAACAATCCTTAGCCAATTTATTAGCTTCACAGCTCTTATAGTTTGCTGCCAACGCAGTTCCTCTATGACCATTAAGTTCTCTAATTTCAAACCTTCTTGGCAATTATATCGAGAAATCGCCAATGGTGGTTTCCCTTCTCTGGCACGCCAAGGCTTGGCCAGCATCACTTTTGTAGTTTTCAACAATATACTAGGTTTTTATGGTGATGCCGCTATAGCCGCTATATCTATCGTTCAGCGTGTTAATTTTCTTGCCATTGCCTCCTTATTAGGCTTTGGGCAAGGATTCCAACCGGTATGTGGTTTTAATTATGGAGCTAAGCTCTACAAAAGGGTAACAACCGCATATATATTTTGTCTAAAAGTATCTACCGTAGTTCTATTTTGTTGGTCAGTGCTAGGTTTTGTATTTGCACCCGAAATTATTGCTGCTTTTTGCAAAGGCAATGCTGATGTCTTAGCTATTGGTATCAAGGCTTTGAGACTACAAACACTTTCTCTTCCTTTCATGGGAGTTGTAATAATCACCAATATGTTATTGCAAAATATTGGTGCCTTCATTGGTGCCAGTATTTTGGCCATTGCTAGACAAGGCTTATTCTTCTTACCATTAATTGTACTCTTAACCAACGCCCTTGGACTGCTGGGTGCCCAAATTGCCCAACCAATATCAGATTTTTGCTCCTTCTTAGTTGCAGTGCCTTTTGCTTGGAAAGTTTTGAAAACTTTAAAAGAAAATTGTCCACACAAGGAAACATTATAATATTTATCTTATCTAAAAGTGAGGTCTAATCATGCCTGTTAACAAAAACATCAATACACTTTTAAACTTTCCCACTGCATCTTCTGCTGACTTAAAAGAACTTTTGCTAACCTCTGATTCCACCATTCATACAAATTTATTGCAAGCTGCGCGTTTAGAAGCTTTAAAGCAGTTTCAAAATAAAATTTATATTCGTGGCTTGATTGAGTTTACTAATTACTGCAAAAATGATTGTTATTATTGTGGAATTAGATGCAGTAACAATAACGCCAAGCGTTATCGCCTGACTAAAGAGGAAATCCTTTCTTGTTGCCATAATGGCTATGAACTTGGTTTTCGTACATTTGTACTGCAAGGTGGGGAAGATGCTTTTTTTTCTGATAAAGTAATGGTTGCTATAATTAGTGCTATTAAAACTGCACACCCTGATTGTGCCATTACCTTATCTATCGGAGAGCGCTCTTTATCCTCCTATAAAGCCATGTTTGCCGCTGGCGCTGATCGTTATCTTTTACGACACGAAACAGTTACTCCATCTCACTATGCACTTTTGCAT
>JAQVYX010000128.1 GCA_029004715.1 Acidaminococcaceae bacterium
GGGAAGTATCTATCTGGTACAACCGCTAGCGGACTTTTTGAAGCCCGTTTAGGTCATGAATTTATGGGGAAGGAAAATCATATTTTTTCTCCCGCTTATTTAGAAAATGAGTTTGATGAAATATTAAATATTTGTGATCATATAGTTTTTAACTCCTTTAACCAGTGGGAGAAGTATAGAAATAAAGCCTTGTTATCTGGTAAAGAATTCGGTATCAGGATCAATCCTGAATGCTCAACTCAAGATCATGCTATTTATGATCCCTGCTCTCCAGGTTCGCGCATGGGGGTTACTATAAGTAATTTTAAACCAGAGTTACTGGAAGGAATCAGTGGTTTGCATTTTCACACTCTTTGTGAGCAGAATGCAGATGCACTTATTACTACTTTGGCGGCAGTAGAAGAAAAATTTGGCTCCTACCTTAAGCAGATGCGCTGGATAAACTTCGGAGGTGGGCATCATATTAATCGTGCTGACTACGATGTAGAGGCCCTTATAACTGCCATAGCTGCTTTTAAGAAAAAGTATGATGTAGATGTATATATAGAACCTGGCGAGGCTGTAGCCATGAATAGTGGCTTCTTAGTTAGTACTGTGCTAGATATTATTGACAACGGGCAACAAATTGCTATTTTTGACACTTCTGCTGCCTGCCATATGCCTGATGTGCTTGAAATGCCATATAGACCGCCGGTATTTAATTCCGGGGAACTCGGGGAAAAACAGTATTCCTATAGCTTTGGCGGTCCTACTTGTTTAGCAGGTGATATTATCGGAGAGTATTCTTTCGACCAGCCTCTAAAAGTTGGGGATAAAGTAGTATTTGGTGATATGGCTATTTATTCTATGGTGAAAAACAATACATTTAATGGCATGAACTTGCCAAGTATAGCCGTTGCTAAAAAAGATGGTAGCATTAAAGTTGTAAAAACATTTGGCTACGAAGATTTTAAAATGAGATTATCATAAAAGAATGACCTGCAAAAATGCAGGTCATTTTTTTATGATAATTTTAGCGTGTTTCGTTAATTCGTTAAGATGTACTTCTACAGGATGATTTATTTCTAGTGTATCTTTACTTACCAGGCAATCATAGGCTAGTATTGTAACCCCTGCTTTTTGGGCATCTATAAGGGCTTCGCCAAAGGCGGCATGGGTTTTCCAATTAGGTTCAAAGTATTTCACACCCTGCATTTGTATGACAAATAAAACAAAGGTTTTATAACCTTCTTGAGCACAAGTGCTTAAGCCGTGCAGATGCTTTAGCCCTCGCTCGGTGGGAGCATCCGGGAAACGGACAATACCATTTTCTTCTAGGGTAACACCTTTTACTTCCATAAAGGCTTTTTGCTGACCGAATTCCATATAGAAATCAAAACGGGAATCCTTATATTTACACTCCGGTTTAATAAAAGTGACTCCTGGTAAGTTGCCGGCAGTAAGCCATTCTTCTACTACCTTATTGGGTGCTTGGGAGTCCATATTTATGAGGAGTCCATCCTTTTTTACCGCAATTAGGTCAAATTTTGTTTTGCGTTTAGGGTTATTATTAGTCTGCACATACAGGTTACTACCCGGCAATAATAATTCTTTGCAACGTCCTGTATTTTTGACGTGGCAGATTTCATCTTTAGAATTTACTATAATATGGGCAATGAAGCGATTGGGCCTAGAGAGGAAGGTAGCTGAGATAATATTTTCGTATTTCATAATGACTCCTGACTTTATTAAGTATAACTGTTTTTATTATAACAAATATTAAAGCCAAGAGAACTGCAAAATTATTTTAAAAGGCTTGTCTTTATTTGACAGGTTTTTTATTTTCACTAAAATTATAAATATTAAGTTTGGAAATTAAATTTAACAGTTACTTAACAGTTGTTTAACAGGCGCATAACATATCAAAATGGTAATTGTTCTATAATTAATTTAAAGATGGGAGGTAAGCAATGAATAGAAAAAGACGGTGCAAGATTCTTATTAATGGTAATAGTAGAATAGCCGAGCAATTAGCAGCTGTCATTAAATCTAATTATAAAATTAATGTGTTGGATGTACCTAATAATGGACTTGTAATGATGAAAATGCGAGAAAATGCTAAACAAAGCTTATTTTATATTGGTGAAGTAGCGGTAATAGAAGCTAGGGTTGAAGTTCAAGGCAGCATAGGTTTGGGCGTGGTAATAGGGGCTGATAGCAAGCTTGCATATAATCTTGCTGTTATTGACGCTTCATATAATGCGAAGCTTCCGGAAGTTTTTTCCTGGAGAGAAATTTTACTTGCGGAAGAAGGCCTTATAGAAAAAGAAATAAAAAGTAAATCTGCTAGTATTTTAAAAACAAAAGTTAATTTTGAAACCATGGACGTTTAGAAAGTAGGAAAATAAATGAATTTTGATATGGTTCATGATGTACAAAAAATATATAGAAAACTATTAAATTGCATGGCCAGGCCTGGCGTAATGGCTAATATTAGTCAGGAAAGCAATAAACTGAATATTGATTCGGGACTTAGTAATAGCTTGTTAGCATTGACTTTTACTGTGTGCGATGCAGAAGTAAGTTTTAACATACTGGGAGAACATGAAGAAAGTATTATTAGAAAAGTGCACAATTTGACCTATGCACAAAGTGAAAAAACAGAGACAGCAGATTATATTATTGTTAAATTTTTAGCCGAGAGAGGGAAAATAGCTACCGCATTTGGTATTGCCAAAAAGGGAACATTTATAGATCCGCATACGGCAGCTACTTTTATTATAGAGGTTGAAACTTTAGGCCTTGGACCTTCTCTAAAACTAACGGGGCCAGGGATAAAAGACAGTGTTAGCGTTGAGATAAGTGGTAGTGAAGCATGGTTGGCAGCCAGAACGGAAGCTAACGCTGAGTTTCCTCTTGGTATTGATGTAATTCTAGTGGATTTACAAGGAAATATTATGTGTTTGCCCAGAACAACACATACTTGTACTTTGGAGGTTAAGTAATGGGATACGTTGCGGTAAAAGGTGGCTCTGAGGCTATCGAAGAATCCATTCAACGCTTAAAATATGAACGTATAAAAAAGGGAACTGTATTAGATATTAGGGATATTGAAGGCGGGATGAGGGGTTTAATAGATACTGTAATGAGTGAGAGCAGTCTCTATGACCGCCAAGTTGCTTCTGTGGCTATAAAGCAAGCAGAAGGAAGCATTGAAGAGGCAGTATTCCTTATGCGCGCGTATCGGTCCACTTTGCCACGAAAATATTATTCTAATGTGATAGATACTAAAAATATGTTTGTGGAAAGAAGAATTTCTGCAAGTTTTAAGGATATTCCAGGGGGGCAGATTTTAGGTACAACCTACGATTATACGCATCGTCTAATAGATTTTGACCTTAGCAAAGAAAACACTATGGAAGTTGAAAAATGGCTTGACAGCTATAGGAAAAAGAGAGAAATAGAAGAACCTGCTGATGTTGATTTATGCAATTTACCACGTGTTACAGATATGTTGCGCAAAGAGGGAATAATTGCTCAAGCTCTTGAGGATAATACACCACCTATTGACGTTACAAAAAAAAACATGGAATTTCCCACTAAGCGTAGTGAAAGATTACAAGTTTTAACACGTGGGCAAACAGGCGCAGTTATAGCTTTGGGATATGCGTCTTTGCGAGGTTTTGGTGATTTACATCCAACAGTTGGTGAATTGCGTGTTGGGTATGTGGATATTTGCATAGCTAATCCTATGGGTGATGATGAGTTCTATATTGGTAATATTCAAATTACAGAAGTAGAAAGTTATATTTCTAGTCCTGATAAAAATAATGCTGACGGCAATAAGTTGAATTTGACCATTGGCTATGGGGTTTGTTATGGACAAAATGAATCTAAGGCAATTGCCATGAGCATCCTTGATACCGATTTAGAAACTCAGGAAAAGAAGTTCCCAACTCAAGACGAAGAATTTGTTCTTTATCATATAGATAGCGTTGAAGCAACAGGCTTTATCTCTCATTTGAAATTACCACATTATGTAACATTTAAGTCTAAACTTGACGGCATTCGCAGGACAAGAGAAGCGAGGGAGAAATAAGGTGGGAACAAAATACAATTTTGCTTTTTTTGATGAAGGTTCCAAGCGTGAAATTAGACGTGCTACTTTGAAGGCGATAGCGATTCCAGGTTACCAAGTGCCATTTGCTTCCAGAGAAATGCCAATCGGCAGAGGATGGGGAACAGGAGGGTTGCAGCTAACCCTTTCTTTAATAGGCGAAAAGGAAATACTTAAAGTTATAGACCAGGGTTCTGATGAATCAGTTAATGCCGTTAATATAAAAAAACTTATTGTTTCTACTACAGGTGTACAAACAACTATTGATACAAGGAAAGCAACGTTAATACAATCACGACACAGGATTCCGGAAATTCCTTTGAATAAAGAGCAAATATTGGTTTTACAAGTACCAATACCGGAGCCCTTGCGTGTAGTAGAGGCTAGTGAACATAAAACAAAACGGTTACATTCCGAAAGTGATTATAGCGGAGCTTGGCTTATGTTATTTGAACAGATTATGAAATATGACAGTGTGACCCACGGTGCAGATTATCCTGTAATAGTAAAGGATCGTTATGTTATGTCACCAAGTCCTATTCCCCGTTTTGACAATCCCAAACTTAATAATAGCGAAGCTTTAATATTGTTAGGGGCAGGACGCGAAAAAAAAATATATGCAGTTCCTCCTTACACTAAAGTAATATCTATGGCTTTTGAAGATTACCCTTTCCGTGTAGAGAATTTTTCCGGTCAAAAATGTCACCTATGTGGGGGACAAGGGGTATATTTGGACGAAATTGTAGATGAAAAAACAGGAGAGACATACTATCAATGTAATGATACCAGCAACTGTTTAATGCGTTTGAACGGGGGTAAATATTTGAAAGATTTTCAAACACCAATCCTAGTCGTACAAAAATTGCGTAAACAATTTGGCGTAGG
>JAQVYX010000129.1 GCA_029004715.1 Acidaminococcaceae bacterium
AAGTTGCTGCAAGATATTATGCTTGCCTATGAAGCAGGTAACGTTAAAGAAGCTGCGGAACTTAACGCCAAAATGTTACCACAAGCAAGAGCCATGTTTATTGTAAGTAATCCTATGCCGATTAAAGAAGCCGTTACTATGCTTACACCATTTGATGCCGGTCCTTTTAGATTACCGATGTGTTCTTTAACAGCGGATGAACATACAAAATTAGAAGAAGCCTTGAAGGCTAGTGGTCTAATGTAATAAGGCAAAAAATACCTTCCACCTAATAGTGGAAGGTATTTTTTGCCTTATTGTCGAATATTGAAGAAATAAGAATAGGGAGGCAAATACAGTGAAAAGTACAAAAAAATATAGAGAAAATATTACAGGAGAGTATCATGATATAGTGAAAATAACCAATCTACCGGTAAAATGCGAGGTTAAGATTCAAGACGTAATGGGTAGAGGAGTAATAACTTTATTCTCCTTAGCTAAGGAGAATAAACAATGTTAGTAGATTTACATATTCATACGACTGCTTCTGACGGAATTTATACTCCTGAAAATATTTTACAAATGGCTATAGCAGCAAAGTTAGAAACAATTGCTATAACAGATCACGATAATGCGGCCGGTTATATTAGAGCAAGAAAATATATAGAAACACAGGCTTTACAAATTAAATTAATTCCCGGTGTGGAAATAGATACTTATTTCGATGATATGGATGTCCATATTTTAGGTTATCACATTAATCCATATTACAAACCGTTATTAGAAGCTATGGAATGGATTAGAAATGGTCGCATCAAACGTATAGAGCAAATGCTTTCAAACCTTAACTTTTTAGGGTATAGTATTACTCAAGCCGAAGTTACTGCCGAAGCTAAGCAAAGCAAAAGTATTGGAAGACCACATATTGCTAGAGTTATGGTAAAAAAAGGCTATTTCCAAACAGAACAAGCAGTATTTGATGCACTTATCGCTCGTGGTAAGCCGGCTTTTTGTCAGCAAAAAAAAATAAACCCACAAGAAGTTGTAAAACTTATACAAGAAGCGGGAGGAATTACTTTTTTAGCTCATCCCTCTGAATTACGTAGTCATGATTTTGTTAAAAAAGTAATAAAGGCTTGCAGTTTTAACGGGGTTGAAGTATGGCATCCGTCAGCTTACTATTGTCATGAAGTAAATACATGGTTAAATTTAGCAAAAAAACTTAATTTATTAACTAGTGGTGGTTCGGATTTTCATGGAAATAAAGACCGCTATCCAACACAACTTGGTATATTTAAAGTTTCGTATGACAAAGTAAAAAATGTGATAGAATGGAAAGAGTAGAGGTAGTATTTATATCGGCTGTTGCTTAGATAATCTATAAAAGCAAAGGGTAGGTTTACATATGTCCCCACTATGAATTATAATAATGTATCCGGAGGAAAACACACTATGCGGGTAGTTGCATTTGTAGGCCCTAGCGGCACAGGCAAAAGTCATCGTGCTTTAACTGTAGCTCATGATCATCACAGCGAAGCAATTATAGATGACGGTCTTTTAATAAAAGGAACTAAAATTTTGGCAGGAAGTTCTGCTAAAAGTGAACAGAATAAAGTACAAGCCGTTAAGCGTGCAATTTTTATGGATAAAGCACATCGTGATTCTGTAAAAAATGCTTTAACAAAAAGTAAGGTAGAAAACTTGCTGATTATCGGAACTTCTGATAAAATGGCAGATAAGATTTGCGAAAATTTAGCTTTGCCTGCACCTGCTGAATATGTTAGAATACAAGATGTTGCTACTAAGCACGAGATGAACAAGGCTAGAGAAACGCGCCTTAAAGAAGGGAAACATATTGTCCCTGTACCAACAATAGAATTAAAGCCACATTTATCAGGTGTGCTCATAGATTTACCTCATAGACTTTTTAGCCACAAGCAAAAGAAAAAGAAACAAGATGAAAAATCTATTGTAAGACCAACTTTTAGCTATTATGGTAAACTGACGGTTTCTGATTATGTGGTTATTGATATTGTTAAAATTATTATGCAAAAACAGTTTGACGTAGATAAAATTACGGATATACGCGTACGAAGACCGTCAGATGCAAACAAAGGTATGACTATTTATTTAGAATTGGTGTTGTTTTATGGCGTTAATATTTTTAACGTAGTAAAAATAATTCAAAATAAAATTAAAGACAAGGTGGAAATGATGACGGCCATGCCTGTCAGAGAAGTAAATGTTTCTATCAGAAGTTTATCAGTAAAAACGAGAGGGGAAAAGTCATGACATCAACCAATAAACACGAATTAGTACTGTTTTCGGGGTATGCTAAGCTACCTGAAGGTATAACAGCCACAGCGTTATACAAGGTTATTGGCTTAGTAGTTGTTATTGATGTAGAAACCGGCATAATTAAGGAAGCTGATTGTACATTGGCTACAGCATTAGCTTGCAAACAGGTTTCAGGGGTATTAATTGGTCATAATATTTCTAATGGCGTAGAAGAATTACAGCGTGATATGGATCATAAATACCAAGGTAGTGCCAAAAAAGCTGTTGCTACCGCGATTCGTATTATTTATGATAAATATCGCAGTTACAAACTTGAGGAAGAACAAGCATAGATAAGAGCTCTGGGCTTTGCATTTTAATGCAAAGCCCTTTTTATTTTACCTTTTTATGTGCTATACTATAGTTGTATTTGTGAAATTTATGAGGTGAAAAAAATGAAAGCACTATTTGTGGAACCGTTTATGGGTATTAGTGGTAATATGTTTTTGGGCGCTCTTTTAGATTTGGGTGTACCTTTTGCCTACTTAAAAAATGAGTTGGAAAAACTTTCGCTAGGTAAATATGAGCTGGTTTTTAAACGTGTCGATAAATGTGGTATAAATTCTGTTTATTTTGAAGTTGATTTGGCTATACATGAACATTCAACTGAACATGAGCATATTCATAACAATAATCACAATCATGAACATAGAAATCTACGAGATATACTGCAGATAATTACTGCTTCAGGTTTGTCTAACAAAGTAAAAGAACAAGCTTCAGCAGTATTCATGAAGTTGGCAGAAGCTGAAGCTAAGGTTCACGGCAAAGATATTCAAGAAATACATTTCCATGAAGTTGGCGCTGTTGACACTATAATAGATATAGTAGGGTCCGTACTAGCTTTGGAATATTTAAATATTGAAAGAATTTTTGTGGGAGAAATGCAAACTGGGAGAGGATTTGTGCATTGCGCCCATGGTTTGATGCCTATTCCAGCACCTGCTACAGCAGAATTGTTAAAGCGGATGCCATATTATAAGGGCGATATTGAAAAAGAACTAGTAACGCCTACAGGCGCAGCATTAATGTGCGCTTTGGCTCAAGTAGCAACAGAAATGCCTCAGGGATTTGTTTATGAAAACATTGGTTATGGAGCGGGAACGTGGGATTTACCAATACCTAATGTAGTTCGTGTATATTTAGGCGATGTAGAAAATATAGAATCAAGCAATAAAGTACAGGTTGTGGAATGCAATATTGATGATATGTCTAGTCAAATTTTTCCTTACATTATGGAACGAGTTATGCAAACTGGAGCACTAGATGTCTGGCTAAGTAGTATTATTATGAAAAAAGGTAGATTGGCTCATAAACTGTCTGTATTGTGCACAGAAGAACTTTTACCGGAAATAACAGCATTATTGTTTAGTGAAACATCAACTTTAGGGTTAAGATATTATAAAGTAGAACGGGAGACTTTAGAACGTATTTTCATCAAAGTACCGTTTTTGAATAACAGTATAAATGTTAAAGTAGGTAGATTAGCTGGAGAGGTAGTAAATGTTATGCCTGAATTTGAAGATTGCAAAAAAATAGCAGAAGAGCTTGGTTTACCTCTAAAAACAGTACTTAGTAAAGCAGCTGAACAAGGCAGGTTAGTACTTCATGAGCGATTTTGACCAATATATTAAAGGCTTGCAAGAAAAATTTAAGAACTTGAATTTAGATGAATTAAAACTTAAAGATATAAATTATGGCAAACAAATTTTATTGGTTCGGCAGAAGGAAAAAGTTGTGCTTTCGATTTATAATGGAAAAAAGGGCAGAAAAATGGTTTGGGGCGGTACGCCTTCAGTTTTGCAAGACGAAGCAAGGGCATTGGTTAACGGACATAGCAATAAGAATTCGTTTGGTAACAGCCAGACAAGTTATTCCTCTAATACGCCTGAAATAAGTCTTTTGGAAGATATTCCTGGTTTTGACTATTTATGGGTAGGCTCTGATGGATCCGGTAAAGGGGACTTTTTTGGGCCCTTAGTTGTAGCTTCGGTTATGGTAGATAAAGCAATAGCTATACAATTAATGGAAATAGGCGTTAAAGACAGTAAGATGCTAAATGATACTAAAATATGCGAATTAGCTGCTATAATAGAGCGTCTAGCACCTATTCATGTGGTGTTAGCTTTGAAGCCGGAAATGTATAATTTGCGTTATCAGCAGTTGAAGTTCCAAAAACAAAACCTTAATCATTTGTTAGCAAACGGTCACACTGCCGTACTAGCTAACGCATTGGGGCAAAATAGTAGGTGCAAATTTGCCTTAGTTGATCGTTTTACTGTGAAGAATGATATCGCGACGAAGCTACAAGAGCAGTACCCTTTGGTTAAGGTAGTGCAACAACCAAAAGCAGAAGCAGATATAGCTGTTGCCGCTGCTTCCATTTTAGCAAGAGCTAAATTTGTACAAATAATGGATGATTTATCACTTAGCGCTGGAATTGAATTACCTAAAGGTGGCGGTAAAAATGCTACTGAATGCGCCCGAAAAATTTTAGTAGAACAAGGCGAAGATACACTTAAAAAGTTTGTAAAAATACATTTTGTTAATTATCGGATGCTATTTGATATCTGATAATAGTAGTTTTTGAGATAGTAACTAACGAGGTAATTGTGAAAAAATTAATAATTAACGCCGATGATTTTGGTTTACATGAAGAA
>JAQVYX010000130.1 GCA_029004715.1 Acidaminococcaceae bacterium
ATTGTTGATAAGACAACAATAGGTATAGGTGAAAGGCAATACGGTTTTGTAGACTTTAAAAGCGATTCAGTGCTCACTTTTTATAACAATGGTGCAGTAAAAACAGGTACGTTGTCAGAAGATACTAAGTTGCGCCCAGTTGGTTGGAAGAATAATGCCCTAAATATGGAAAATGCAGGGTTTGTAGAATTTAAAGGAAAAAGTGTAGTAAATTTGACGCAAACTGGAGAGGTAAAGAGTTGCACATTAAAAAATGCTTTGAAATGGAAGAATGAAGGGATGGAAGTAGAATTACCTTCTAATGCCATAATTAACTTCACAGAACAAGGTGCTGAGGTATTAAAAGGATAAGAAAAGTAATGATTTGTTGGTTAAACTACTGTCGCTTTTATAAACAAAATCAAGGCCACTTCCGCAAAAATCGGAAGTGGCCTTGATTTTGTCTAAAGTATGATACAGTTAATGCAAACAGCTACGGGGACTATAGGAATTGACAATGCAAGAGTAGCAGCAAAAAAAATGGACTGAATCGTATTGTAGTTTATAACGACTAGATACAGTCGCAAAGGAAAATTATGATTATTCCATATAATAATAAATCATAGTCGTTATAGCTGGTAACTTGTTTTATTGACTTCACTATAATAAATGGATACAATGTTAAATATTAGAAGATAAATGAATGGGAGCTAGTATGAAACGAATTAATACAGTACAAACAAAAGATTATATAGCACGAGCTATCCGTCAGGAGATATTGTCAGGGAGAATTAAGGCGGGAGAAGAGCTGACTCAAGAAGAGCTAGCTGAGACAATGGGAGTTTCTCGCATGCCGGTACGCGAAGCTTTGCAGACCTTGGCTCAAGAAGGATTTTTGGCCCGATTGCCCAATCGTCATATGCAGGTTGTGGCTTTAAGTCAAGAACAAATAGCCGGTGTTTTTTCTTTAGTTGCGGCCATGGAGACAGAAATTTTAAAACAGATAGTGCGTGCCGGTAAAGATTTAACACCTTTGAGGGAAAAAATAACCAAGGGAATTGAATTTCATTTTGCCTTAGCTAATTTACTTAGTAATGCCTACATTAAACAAATACACAGCAAGCTTATTGAAGGTTATGTGGCGTACGCAATAGAAAGCATGAAGGATAAGGACTTAGCTGTTGATGCTTTGCAAGGGCTCCTAGTTGCAGCCCAAAATAAGAATGAAGCGCAAATCAGTAAGGCTTTTCATGCCTATTATGAAATCTATGCAAAAGTCTTTACAGTTGGGAGGTAGAGTATGAATAATTTAGGAAAAATAAAAATTCTCCCGGTTAGAGAACATGTTGCAGGCGTTTTGCGCAAGGCCATACTTACCGGAGAGCTGGGGGAAGGACAGGAAATAACTTTAAAAGATATTGCGTCTAATGTTGGAGTTTCTAGCATGCCTGTGCGCGAAGCTTTTCAAATGCTAGCCTTAGAGGGACTCATAAAATTGCGCCCAAATAAGGGGGCGGTGGTTCTAGAGATTAATGAGAAAACTATTCGTGATCACTATGAAACCAGAGCACTTCTGGAAGGTGAAGCAGCTGCTCTTGCCAGTAAAAATAGTGTGGATATTAGCGAAATAGAAGGTATTCAGAAGTTAGCCGAAGAAGCTTTGGCAGCGAACAATTATAATGAATACAACAAACATAATCAGGCTTTTCATGTAGCTATTTGGGCTGCTGCTGATAATGCCAAGATTGCTAATATTTTGGCTTCTTTGTGGAACGGTATGTCTATGGGGCCCAGGATAACAAAGGAAGATTATGCTATTTTATCTAATAAAGAGCACAGAAAGATTGCTGGAGCAATTAAAAATCATAACGCGGTTAGTGCTAGGAAAGCCATGCACAAGCATATAAAAAGAAGTATGGAAGATATATTGAAGAGATATAATAACCGGTAGAAAGATTTCCGGCTATTTTTTGTAGCTATATTTAAAACAATTTGAAATTATATTGACGTAAGAAAATAAAAGGAATATTATAAAAGCATAATAAATGGATACAATATCAAATATCAAAGCAATAAGGGGGCAAAATTATGACAAGGTATTCTTTAGCGTACGGTCACGGATACAAGGAGTTCGAGTTAGACAGCAAACGTGTTTTGAAAGAAGTACATATTGCAAAATTTCCAGAGATCGTAGATCTTAAGGCAGCGATTTTGGAGGCAATTTATCATCCCATTGGCAGAGAGCCCATTGATAAAATCATAAAGCCTGGCCAAAAAATAGCTTTTATTTGTAATGATCCAACACGAGTAGCCAACACTTTTGATTTTATGCCGGTATTGGTTAATGAAATGAATAAACTAGGTGTTAAAGATGAAGATATGTTTGTTATTTTTGCTTTAGGAACTCACCGCAATATGACTAGAGAAGAAATGGTGGAGGCGGTAGGACCTGATGTTAGCAGTCGGCTAAAAATGTATAATAGTGATTCCAAAGTCGAGGAAGATTTTCAATATTTTGGAGAGACAGCTCGCAAAACACCTGTGTGGTTTAACAAAAAGATATGTAACGTGGATCATATATTTATGACAGGTAGTATTGTACATCACTTTTTCTGCGGGTACGGTGGCGGTCGCAAGGCGATTTTGCCAGGCGTGGCAGCGATGGAGACAATTCGTATGAACCACAGTCATATGTTGGAGGAACATGCTGATATTGGTGTTTTACATGGTAATCCCTGTTATGAAGATCAAATGGAAGCAGTTAATATGTTCGCCAAGGGGCGTTCCTTATTCCTGTTTAATTGTGTATTGGACGCTGAACACCATTTCTTAAAGATTTTTGCCGGTGACTATGATTTAGCTCATCAAGAAGCTTGCAAATTTGTTGATGAAGTTTATGGAGTGTCTATTCCTGAAACTGCAGATATTGTAATCGCTAGCTGCGGCGGCTATCCCAAGGATATTAATGTGTATCAGATGCAAAAAACTATGAATAATGCTTGGTGCGCAGTGCGTGAACGCGGGGTAGTAATCATGATTGCTGAGCGTATTGAGGGAAGTGGCTCAAAGCTGTTGGAAGACACTTGTAGGGAATATGATTCTGCTGATAAGATTAAAGCTTTGTTGGAAAAACATTTTGCTATCGGAGTGCATAAAGCTTTTGCCGTTACACGCTTAATGCAAAAAGCAAAATTTATTTTAGTTTCCGCATTAAATCCTGAATTGGCAAAGATTATGGGATTTTCTGGGGTGGTAGATTCTGTACCGGCAGCATTAAAATTAGCAGAAGAAACGGTAGGCAAAGATTATAAAATTATTATTATGCCTGAGGGTGGGTATACAGTTCCTTTGGTTAAAGATAAAAATTAAAGGAGGGAACAGAAATGCATGCCATTGAAAAAATATTAGCTGCGAAAGCAGGGGTGGATAGTGTAACAACTGGTGAGATTGTTAATTGTGATATTGATGTTGCAGGAATTAATGATTTATATTTGCAAACGGTACGTTCTTTCTATGAAATGAAAGGGACGAAGGTGTTTAATTCTGACAAAATCATCATGTTTTTTGATCACTATGCTCCCTGTGCTACGGTAATGCAAGCGGATAACCATAAGCATTTTCGTCAATTTTGTGCAGAGCAGGGTATTAAAAAACTAATGGATATTAATTCCGGAGTATGTCATCAGGTGATGGCGGATAGGGGCTGGTCCTATCCGGGCGAAATTATTATTATTACGGATTCTCATACTACTACCCATGGTGCTTTCGGTGCTTTTGGTACAGGCGTGGGCGCGACGGATTTGGCTACTATTATGATTACAGGAAAGCTGTGGTTCATGGTGCCAGAAATTATCCGTATTAATTTGACCGGCAAGCTGCCTCAGGGTGTTTATGCTAAGGATGTAATTTTGAAGATTATTGGTGATTTAGGTGCCGACTATGCGGTATATAAAGCGGTGGAGTTTGCAGGTCCTGTGTTGAAAGAGCTGAGCATTTCCGAGCGTATGTGCATTTGTAATATGACTACGGAGATGGGAGCGAAGGCTTGTTACATTCAACCTGATGAAATTACTGAGGAGTTTTTAAAAGAGAAGGTTACTGCTTCATATAAGATTTATGAAACTGATGCAGATTTTAAATATGCAGAGGATTTAACTTACGATGTTTCTAATTTTGTACCTCAAGTAGCAGTGCCTTTTAGCGTTGACAATGTATTTAATTTATCAAAATATGCAGGTACTAAATTAAACCAAGCGTATTTGGGGTCTTGCACAGGTGGTCGTACAGAGGATATTGCCATAGCGGCGAGGATTTTAAAGGGCAAACAGATACATAAAGATATGCGTATGATACTAGTGCCAGCTTCTAAAGCTGTTCTAGAAGAATGTATAGCAAAAGGTTATATTCAAACTTTACTGGAGGCAGGGGTAACACTAACGGCTACAGGCTGCGCAGCTTGTTTGGGTATTCACCAAGGGTTACTTGCTGAGGGCGAAAGTTGCATTAGCGCTACCAACAGAAATTTCCCTGGGCGTATGGGCCATAAAAATGGTAAAATTTATTTAGCTTCGCCGGCTGCGGTTGCAGCGTCGGCACTTCATGGCGTAATCAGCGATCCAAGAGCGGAATTATAGGAGGCGGCACAAATGAATAACATAGCGCAAGGCAGAGCTTTTGTTTTTGGTAAAAATATTGATACAGATCAAATTTACCCTGGATGCTTCGTGGAGCTTACAGATGTAGAAGACGTGAGTAAGCATGCTATGGCCGGAGTGGATGAGGATTTTGTTAAAAAATTTAAAGTGGGAGATATTATTGTAGCCGCTACTAATTTTGGCTGTGGTTCATCTCGTGAACATGCCGCTATTACATTGAAAGGGGTAGGCGTTGGTGCTGTTCTTGCCGAATCTTTTGGACGTATTTTCTTTCGCAATGCCATTAATTTAGGTGTGCC
>JAQVYX010000131.1 GCA_029004715.1 Acidaminococcaceae bacterium
TTTATGATATTTAAAGTCATAGCCTGCAAAATAATCTTGTCAGATAACTCAACTGTTATATTTTTTACGTCTATAATTCCCATTAGAGTTCCCTCCTTAATAAGAAGAGGAAGAATGGTGCCCCAACAAAGGCCATGATTATACCTACCGGTAGTTCAATAGGCGAAAAAACAACTCTGGCGAAAGTATCGCTTAAAGTAACAACGCCTATGCCCAGCAAGGCTGATGCCGGCAATAAAAACCTATAGTCAGAGCCAATCAAAAGTCTAGCCGCATGTGGAACAATAAGTCCTACAAAACCCAATAGTCCTACTACGCTAACGGCACTGGCAGCTAAAAGCGCAGCCACTGCCGTTAATGCAATGCGAATAAATTCCACATTAACACCTAAGCCACTAGCCATTTCATCGCCTAATTGGAGAATATTTAAATACTGCGCTCCTAATAAAGCCAAAATTAAGCCAATAACCGCATATGGCCAAATAATCGTTACCTGTGGCCAACTACGTGCCGCAAGCCCTCCAACCATCCACATTAAGGCTCCATGCACTCTATCACTATAAAAAATAAGCAGCCCTGAAATGCCCGAGCTTAGAAAAGCCGAGACAGCTACCCCTGCCAAGATGACGCGAACCGGCTTAATACCGTTTTTCCAAGCGAGGATATAAATACATACGGCGGCCCCCATTGCCCCTACAAAGGCAACAGGAGTAACCAAATATTCCATTGATGGGAATAAAATCATAATAGCAACACCAGCTAATCCTGCGCCTGATGAAATGCCTATAATATGTGGGTCTGCTAAGGGATTACGCATAACAGCCTGCAAAATTGCACCGGATAAAGACAAATTAACACCCACCAAAGCTCCAACAATAGTTCGTGGCATGCGGATGTTCCAAATAATTTGACTGTTAGAGGAGTCTATAGGAGACTGCAAAATATGCATTATATCAATAATAGAAATATTCATAGTCCCCTGGGTTAAACTCAAAAAAAGGCCACAAACTGCCAAAAAAGCAAAAAAAACTAAAACGCCGACGCGCCAGATATTACGTGAAATACCATAATATCCGGCTGCTCCGACCATATCACCAGCCTTACTTTTCATCAACAAAAGCCTCCGGGTACACTTGTTTTGCCATATATTTAATAGCCGCAGGATATTTCAAACCTGGGTTAAGCAAAAAATATTTTTCAGGTAAAACATAAAACTTATCGTTTTTTACTGCATCCAATGAGTTCCATGCAGGATTACTTGTCACATCCTCTTTCATACGCTTTGCAATATCCTGTCCTTCACCCATAGAAGTAAGAAATATTACATTAGGATTAAGATTAACTAACTCTTCCAAGCTATATGGAACTTTATCCCCACTTAATTTTTGGGTTCCACCGCTAGCCACATTTTCAAAATTAAGCATTTTCGCTACACCTCCCGCAATAGAATTGTCTAACTCTACTGTCACATTTTTTGCTGTAGCGTGCAAAATAACAATGGTTTTCTTTTCCTTTGGTAACTTGCTCAATATGTCCATCACGTCAGCATCCAGTTTAGCAATTACCTCATCGCCCTTAGCCTCAGTACCTGCTATTTGTGACATAAGATGAAGCTTGGCCTTTACGTCTTCAAAGCTTTTAATACGCAGCATAATAACAGGTATATTATTTGATTCTAACAATTGAATATACTTATCATGTTGCCCCGCTACAGCTAGTACGCAATCCGGTTTTAAGGCAACAACTTTCTCTATATTCAGCCCGGTTGCAACGCCTACTTCCGGTAACTCTTTATACCTAGCAGGTATACTTCCAACTTTTGTACTCACGCGCCCTACCAAATTCACATCTACGGCATCCAGAAGATTTAAATCAGAACCGGCCAGTGCAATTATACGCTCAGGTTTATTAGGCAAAACTATTTTTCTGCCCTCATCATCTGTAATGGTTAAATACGCCTTGGTGCTTTTCTTAGCATTATTTTCAGGTTTTGGTCCACAACCGCTAATAACAAAAACGACAGCAATAAATATCGCAACGAAAGCAACATACTTTTTCAATTTTAAGATCTCCTTTTAATAGTAACAGCTCCTATTTTCAACAAACTTACAATAGCATATACTAATCTTTTAGTCAATAAAACCATTAGAATAACTAGCACTTTAAGATTTATTTTTCTATTTACATTGTAGTAGTTACCTGACTTTGTTATAATTTCTACATGACTACAAAGGAGTGCAAAAATGAATATACAAGAACTAATTGCAAAAATCAATGAACTAGCCAAAAAAAAACGCACACTAGGATTAACCAATGAAGAAAAAGCAGAACAAAAAACACTTTACAAAACATATTTAGCCATGATTCGCGGTCAAGTAAAAGGCTACTTAGATAATATCCAAATTGTAGAAACAGATAAGGTAAAACATTAATGGAAACTTTTGTTCTAGCAAAAAATGTTGCCCCCATACACCTTAAACAATTTTTAGCCGGTAAAGGCATATCCGGGATTATTTATAGAAAGCTCAAATTATCAGGCTATCTTTGGGTTAATAATAAAGTACCTATTGGAAATATACTCTTAACTCCCGGCTCCACAATAACTTTTGATTATACCGAAGAAGCCTCAACTGTTACCCCTGAAAACGGCACCTTAAAAATTATCTATGAAGACGAGCATCTCCTTATTGTTAATAAAGCGGCTGGAATGCTAGTTCATCCTACCACTAAAAATATGACAGGCACCTTAGCAAACTTAATAGCCGGTTATTATAAGACCTCTGGAATTAAGGCAGGGATGCATCCAGTATCACGTTTGGACAAAAATACATCAGGTCTAGTTTTATTCGCTAAAAAAGGCTACATTCAGTTTGCTTTCACCCTTCACCCACCCCACAAAGAATATTTAGGCTTAGTAGATGGAATTCCTGCTGAACCTTGTGGCACAATTTCTGTTCCTATTTCCAGAAAACCTGGGAGCATCATTGAACGTGAAGTTAATCAAAGCACTGGTAAATATGCTCGAACCGATTATTATATTATTAAAGCTTACAAAAACCTTGCTCTAGTAAGATTTGTTTTGCATACAGGCCGTACACACCAAATTCGTGTTCATACTGCCCATTTAGGCTACCCACTACATGATGACAATCTCTATGGCAAAAAAGGCCCGCAGGGACGTCATTGTCTCCACGCTAATCGTCTTCGTTTTGAACATCCAATAACACATAAGAATATAGATGTATCCTGCGTCTTGCCCTCGGATATGCTGAAAATAATTAATCTGCATAAAGCCTAACGCAAAAAAAGTTTATATGGTATAATTAGTGAACAAAGACTTAAAAGGAGGAAATAAAATGCCATTTGTAACATCAACAGAAATGTTTAAAAAAGCTTATGCCGGGAAATACGCTGTGGGTGCTTTTAACGTAAACAACATGGAAATTATTCAAGGAATCGTAGACGCCGCTAAAGCCGAACAATCTCCTCTAATTTTGCAAGTATCTGCCGGTGCCCGTAAATATGCCAAGCATATTTACTTAGTAAAATTAGTAGAAGCTGCTATGGAAGATACCGATCTACCAATTTGCTTGCACTTAGATCATGGTGCTGATTTTGAAATATGTAAATCTTGTGTAGATGGTGGCTTCACTTCCGTTATGATTGATGGTTCAAAATATCCTTTTGAAAAAAATATTGAATTAACTAAACGCGTTGTAGACTATGCCCATAACAAAGGGGTAGTTGTAGAAGCAGAGCTTGGTAAATTGGCCGGAGTTGAAGATGCCGTAAAAGTTAATTCCAAGGACGCTACTTATACCGATCCTGATCAGGCTGTAGAATTTGTTAAAAGAACAGGTGTCGATTCACTAGCTATCGCCATCGGCACTAGTCATGGAGCCTACAAATTTAAAGGCAAACCAGAGTTGGATTTTACTCGTTTAGAAAAAATAACTAATTTGTTACCTGGTTTCCCACTAGTATTACATGGTGCTTCTACTGTTTTACCGGAATTTGTCGCTAAATGCAATGAATTTGGTGGTAAAATTGACGGTGCACAAGGTTGCCCTGAAGATATGCTTTTGCGTGCCAGCACATATGGTGTATGTAAAATTAATATTGATACAGACCTGCGTTTAGCAATGACGGCTTCCATTCGTCAATACTTAGCAGAAAACCCCTCTGATTTTGACCCTCGTTCATATTTGAAACCTGCTCGTCAAGCAATTCAAGATATGGTTGCTCACAAAATGCGCGATGTTTTAAATTCCTCAGGTCGTCTATAAATAAACATAACTCAAAACTAAATATTACATACTATAAAGACTTCAACTACCTATATATATGGTTAGTTGAAGTCTTTATTTTTATCAGCACAATTATAGAGTGTATTCTAAAACTACCGTTATTCCTGCAATTGCTTCTACATCAGTATTGCAGCTTATGGATTTTACAATTTCAGGGTTGGTAATAAGAATTGGTGATTCTAGAGAAATTCCCTGTTCAATAAGAAAATCCCTGTCTATGGAAATTATAGGAGTCCCAACTTTAACCTTTGTTCCTTGAGTTACCAATTGGGTAAACCCCTTCCCATGTAAGGAAACTGTATCTAATCCTATGTGTACTAGTATTTCTACGCCATTATCTAAAACCATAGCAAAAGCATGTTTTGTCTCAGTAACAAAGCTTATTTCCCCATCACATGGGGCTAGTATCTTATTATTAGCAACTTTGATAATAATTCCATCGCCTACCATTTTTTCAGCAAAAACAGGATCAGCAGCCTCGGTAATAGAAGAAATTTCCCCGCTCATAGGGGCAATCAATTG
>JAQVYX010000132.1 GCA_029004715.1 Acidaminococcaceae bacterium
AAGTTTAGTTAAACTACGACTAAGGGATTAGTTGTGATAAAATATTTAGTTTTCACTTCGTTCTTTAGATAGAAGAATCTAAATCTTTATTGAAGTATATTGATATCGTGAAAGGTAAAAATGAGGCCACAGGCTATTAAAGGGGGGCGAATGACTCTAAATGTTTAATTAAAATTATCTTAGAAAAAATTAAAAGGAGGAAATATTAGCATGAAAACAACAAACGAAGAAAAAATGCAAGAGATTTTAAAACAACGTGGTATTGCAATGCATGAGGTTGAAAACTTTGATAAAAAAGATGTACCGCCGCCCCATGATAGCTTCACTAAAATCATGGATATTTATTGGGATGTTAAAATTAGTATTGATATGGAAGATCCCTATTGGTACAACAGAGTATGGTGGGAAAATGATGGCGATGTTCTTATTGTAAGAAGGGCTAAAGCCATGGCAGCGGCTCTTAGTCATGGCACTCCAACAATTCTTCCTCATGAAAAATTAGTAATGCAAAAAACTAAAAACTTCCGTGGCGCCTTCCCTTACCCTTGGGTAACAGCAAGTTTCTTTAATAAAGTAGCCGAAAACCTGATGGCTCAAGTGGATGCTCCGGCAGAATGTGAAGCTGATATGGTAAGCCAAGTTGGCGCCGGCGGTGGCAATGTTGGTCAAAGTTATGGTAATGTAATTTCAATAGCTAAAAAGTTCGGTTGTCGTAAAGAAGATATCCCTATTTTGGTTAGAATTTCTAAAGACTGGGATGGAATTTCAGTTGAAGAACTAAGCTATAAATATGCTAAATTGATGCCTGACTATGATTTGTTCCAAAAAGTAATGGATTCTGTAATTTGCATGTTGGATTCGTATACAATTCCACAGGGTCGTGAAATTATTAACTACTATCTACCATTAGAATATGGATTTGATGGATTAATTAAACTTTGCGACGAAAAGATTGCGGAAACAATGGGCGAAGCTGGCAGTGATGGTGTTTATGGTATGGATCATGGCTTCTATTATGTAGCTATGAAAGAAATCTGTAAAGGCATGAGCAAATGGTGCGAGAACTATGCTGATCGCGCAGCTTACTTAGCAACCATTGAAACTGAACCTAAACAAAAAGCTGAGTATTTGGAAATTGTAAAAGTTATGAACAATATTGCTCATAAAAAGCCAGCTACTTTCCGTGAGGCTTTACAATTAACACTATGTTGCCATTTTGGCGTAGTTAATGAAGATCCAATGAGCGGTATGTCAATTGGACGTATCGGACAAGTACTACAACCGTATTTTGAAAAAGATATTCGTGAAGGTGTAACAACTGAAGAGGAAGTCCTTGAATTATTAGAACTTTATAGAATTAAAATTACTGCTCTTGAAATATTCGCATCTGCCGGTGTAACAGGCGGCGTACTTTCAGGCAATACATTTAATAATTTATCAATTGGCGGCTTAAATAAAGATGGTTCATCTGCAGTAACGCCTCTAGAATATTTAATTGTTGAAGCAGGTATGAGAGCTAAAACTCCTGAACCAACACTTAGTGTTCTGTATGATGAAAAATTGCAAGAAGATTTTGTGATGAAGTGTGCACTTTGTACTAAACTTGGATATGGCTATCCAGCTTGGATGAGCAATCAATGCGGTATGAACTTTATGCTGCGTAACTATGCCGACGAAGGCATGGATGTTGTTAAGGCTCGTGCTTGGTGTTTGGGCGGGTGTTTAGAGTCTTCACCAGGTAGTTTCCAACCGCTTCATTATGATGGTAAAGTAACTTGGATTCCTGGTGGCGCCGGTCCTACTGCAAGTACAGGCGTTCATTTTATAGCATTACCAAAAGTTTTAGAACTCACTTTGACGAATGGTTATGATCATAGGATGAAGAGACAAATTTTACCTGCTCATAACAAGAAATTAAAAACTTATGAGGATGTATTAGACCAGTTTAAAACGTATATGCGGGCTATTGGTATTGCAGTTAATAAAGCTAACAATATTCAAATGGATATTTGGAGAAAATATAACATGCCTGTTGTACACTCTTTATTAAAAGCTAATTGCTTTGAAGTTGGTCTTGATATTGGTAAGGGTGGGAGCCTTTATACAGCTACCATTAATTACGAAACAACCGGACAAGTAAACTTAGTTAATAGTTTAGCTTCCTTAAAGAAAAATGTATTCGATGATAAGAAATATAGCTTAGAGGAAATGACTGATGCTATGATTCATAACTTTGGGTATAAGACGGCTTGGGAAACTCAAGTATTTTCACTTGATACTAAAGTTGCAACTGATGAAACAGCCAAATACGCAAAGATATATGCAGATTGTGTAAATGCTCCTAAATATGGTAATGATGATGACTATGCAGATAATATTTATGTCGATTTCCAAGATTATTTCCCTAAAATGGTACATGAATTGACATCTTTTTATGGGAAACCTTTGTACCTTTGCCAAATTTCTGTCTCAACACATGGCCCACAAGGCATGATTACTATTGCAACTCCAGATGGGCGTTTAGCAGGATTAACATTTGCTGATGCTACAGTTTCAGCTGCAGCAGGCACTGATAAAGAAGGTGTTTATGCCTTGATGAATTCTGCTACTAAATGGGATCATTCTATTAATCAAAATTCACAGTTGAATTTAAAATTGTCTCCAAATGCAGTTCAAGGTTATCAAGGGACTAAGAATCTTTTGGAATTAATTCGTAGCTATATGCGTAGAGGTGGTTTCCACGTTCAATTCAATGTGGTTGATTCCGATACTTTAAGAAAAGCACAAAAAGAACCAACTCAATATCGCGATCTTATGGTTCGTGTTGCTGGCTTTACACAATATTGGTGTGAAATCGGTAAATCAATCCAAGATGAAGTTATTTATAGAACAGAATATGAAAACTGTTAATAATCTAAGAATTATCTGAGAATTAATTGATTTGTGCAATTATAAAAGGAGGAGTTAGTAATGCAACAATTTAAACATGTAGAGTGTAAAAATTATATCCATATTGATGTTGATAAAGGAATGTGTGCTCTAACAAAAAAATATGTACCAATGGATGGTGAAGGAAGTTTTGCTTGCCCTAAATTTGTGTCAATGCCAATTTGTGGCAATTGCAAAAACTTTAAAAATCCAGATAATTATGGTATGGGAACTTGCCATGGTTTAGCAAAGGTAGATTGGGCTTACTCAACTTGCGGAGCACAAGGCTGCGAAGGTTATGAAGAGGGAAAATAATAATAATTGCTATTAAAGGTTATTATTTATGCTTTAAAATTAGGCGAGAGTAAATTTAAAGCTCTCGCCTGTTTTTATCCAAATTAAAAGGGGGAAAAGGCGATGGAAGAGTTAAAAACTTTATTGTTTGATATTCAACCTTTCTCAGTGCATGATGGACCTGGTAGCAGAACAAATGTGTTTTTTGTTGGCTGTCCATTATTTTGCAAATGGTGTGCCAATCCAGAAGGTTTTGGTAGTAGAAAACATCTTATGTTTGCGGAAAGTGTCTGTAAATATGAAGATGGGTGTAATGTTTGTAAAAACATTTGCCCCTATGATTCAATAAGCTATGATGAAAAGGGAAAACCATCAGTAAATTGGAAGAAATGTATTAAGTGTACTACCTTTGAATGTTCAACTATTTGCCCAAACAATGTTTTTAAGGTTTGTGGAAAAGAATACACTGTTGCTGAACTTTATAAAATGTTGCTTAGAGACGCTCAAAGTTGGAGTGCCGGAGGTGGGGTAACTTTTACCGGCGGAGAATGTACTATGCATTATGATTTTTTGCTGGCGATACTTAAAAAGTGTAAGGCCGGCCTTATTCATACAGCAATTGAAACTTGTGCATATTGTCCTACAGATCATTTCTTAGAGCTTTTTAAGTATATTAATTTTGCATTTATAGATATTAAAAACATGGATGATGAAAGGCATAAAGAAGGAACCGGAGTTTCTAACAAATTAATCTTGCACAATATTGAAGAGGTAGTTAAGTCAGATTGGCACGGTAGATTAGTTCTTAGGCAACCGACTATTCATGATTACAATGATAGTGATGAAAATGCTAAAAAAATTGTAGCTTTTATGAAGAAAAATGGTTTGTTCGAAATTAATCTTTTGAAATTTCATAGATATGGCCAAACTAAGTGGGAACAATTAGGAAAGACCTATGAATATGCAGATAAAGGCGATATGACACAAGAAAGAATGTTAGAACTACAGACTATGTATCTGAATGAAGGAATTGCAGCCTATATTGGCGATGATACGCCGTTCTAATTCATTAGCACTTTTCCCCGCCTTCTCATAAATATTAAGGGATATTACATAAAAACAGAGTGCCTCATTTTTACATGAGACACTCTGCTTTGGCTGTTTAATATGCTTTTTTACCATATTTAGGGTGCTTAACTGGCGTGAGGCTAAGGCGCTTAGCAAGTGCTACGGCTTCTTCCAGGTGTAAGTCTTCTCTGTGGTCACCTTTTTCAAAGATGCACATAGGATTTTCTGCACCAATTTCGCTGCCAGGCATATAAATATATTCACCATTTTGATTATCACCTAAAATAATACCGGCTTTTAACTGCTCGGTCATAATTACTGACATAGTTGACTCCTTATTTTGTTAAAACATATTTTTCTTCC
>JAQVYX010000133.1 GCA_029004715.1 Acidaminococcaceae bacterium
ATTAGCGCTGAACATGAAGCAAATGCCAATGATATTTTCATAGAAACAGCCATGAAGTTTTTATTAAATGCCGATCATAGTAAAATGAAAAATGATGAAAATTATCGCCGCCTAACTTCTAGTGATGGCGTAATGATTGTAGATAAAGATTTGATTATCACAGCAGCTAACAACACAGCTCACCATATTTTCTTAGTATTAGGCGTTACTGATTTGTTGGGCCGCAGAACTAATAGCATTCAGATTAATTGGCCTTTGGTTGGCATGGTTCTTAAAACAGGTATTGCTGAGGGTAAGGAAATGGCTATGCAAGGGCTTAAGTTAGCTATGCGGGTCATACCGCTGGCGGCCAGAGCTGATTCCGGTGCGGCTATTGTTGTTTTAGCCGATGTTACGGAATTGCGCAAAAAGGATGAAGAGCTCTACATTCAATCAGTTGTTATAAAAGAAATTCATCATAGAGTAAAAAACAATTTGCAAACCATCGCTTCACTTTTACGTTTACAGGCGCGAAGAACTGCATCTGAAGAAGCAAAAGATGTATTACGCGATGCGATTAACAGAGTAAATAGTATTGCTTTAGTACACGAATCGCTATCACAGCAAGATAAAGGAGCAATAAATGTTAGCGTTGTAGCCAAAGAAATATATCAGGCTATTTTGGCAAGTATGGTTGCGCCTGATCTTACACTGGAGACGACTTTTAATGTAGATACGGCCTTTCTTCCTTCAGAGCAGGCTAATAGCATTGCATTGACACTTAATGAACTTTTGCAAAATGCTATTGAACATGGCTTTGCAAATAGAAAAACAGGTAAGTTAGATGTGTCTTTTAAAGTGCATGAAGATGGTTATGTATTGGAAATAAAAGATGATGGTATAGGGCTGCCACCAAATTTTAAACTTGGACAAACTAATAGTTTAGGCTTAAAAATTATACAAACTATGGTGGAAACAGATTTAGGTGGTAGATTTGAAATTTTGCCCAGGGAACAGGGAACATGTGCCCGGGTAACAGTACCAATGAAAATGGGGGGAAAAACATGGAAAAGTTAAAAGTATTGATTGCTGATGATGAGGCTTTAATTAGGCTTGATGTAAGAGAGATGCTGACTGAAGCTGGACATACAGTGGTAGCAGAAGCCAAAAATGGTGACGATGCCATTAAATTTGTTAGAGAACTTAAGCCTGATTTTGTTATAATGGACGTAAAAATGCCGGGTTCTGATGGTATTAATGCTTCCAAAGTTATAGTTGATGAACAATTGGCTCCAGTATTGTTATTGACCGCCTATAGTCAAAATGATATTGTCAGTAAGGCTAATGACGCAGGAGTCTTAGCATATTTGGTTAAACCGGTACGTGAAGAACAACTGTTCCCAGCTATGGAAATAGCATATTCGCGTTTTAAAGAAATTAGAGCATTAGGATTAGAATTGGAAAGTCTGAAATCTAGTCTTGCCACTAGAAAACTTTTGGACCGGGCCAAGGGAATTCTTATGGATGCCCATGGTTTTACGGAGGCAGAAGCATATCGCAAAATGCAACAGTACAGCATGAATCAGCGCATCACAATTAAAGAGCTTGCTGAAGCAATTATTGCTTCAGCTAACAAACAAAAATAAAAAGTTGCAAGTTTTTTACATTTTTTTTCTGTAAAAGACTTGCTTTTTTTATGAAAAATGAGTATTATAAGTTATGTAGTTAGCACTCAAAGTTATCGAGTGCTAACAGAAAAAGAAAACAATTATACAATATAAGTTAGAAAGGGGATTTAAACTATGTTAAAACCATTGGAAGAGTATGTAGTGATTAAACCTATTGTCCAGGAGGAAAAAACCAGCAGCGGAATATATTTACCAGATACTGCACACAAGGATAAACCACAAACCGGTGAAGTTATAGCTATTGGTAGCGGACGTTTGTTAGAAAATGGTCAAAGAATTGCTTGTGAAGTAAAAGTTGGCGAAACAGTTGTTTTTGCTAAATATGCAGGCAGTGAATTACAGTTTGATGGTGTTGACTATGTTGTTATGAAAGAAAGAGATATTTTAGCAATTGTAGAAAAATAAATTTGATTCCATTTTTCGGGACTATTAGAACTTTTCTAAGTGCTTTAAATATCAAGAATGATTCATAAAAATTACCTAATCAATTAGATGAAGGAGATGCTATTATGGCAAAAGATATTAAATTTAACGAAGAAGCTCGTCGTTCTTTGGAACGCGGTGTTAATGCCTTGGCTGATGCAGTAAAAGTTACATTGGGGCCAAAAGGACGAAATGTTGTACTTGACAAAAAATACGGTGCTCCTACTATTACTAACGATGGTGTTACCATTGCTCGTGATATTGAATTGGAAGACCCGTTTGAAAACATGGGTGCTCAACTAGTTAAAGAAGTTGCAACCAAAACTAATGATATTGCCGGTGACGGTACTACTACTGCTACTTTGTTGGCACAAGCAATGGTACATGAAGGTATGAAAAATGTAGCTGCCGGTGCTAATCCTATGATTATCAAAAAAGGTATTAAGATGGCAGTAGATACTTTGGTTAAAGAGTTGGCCAGCATATCTAAAAAAGTTAGCACTAAAGAAGAAAAAGCACAAGTTGCTTCAATTTCTGCCAGTGATGATGAAATCGGCGGTTTGATTGCTGATGCTATGGAGAAAGTTGGCGACGATGGTGTTATCACCGTTGAAGAATCAAAAACTATGGATACTTCTTTAGAAACAGTGGAAGGTATGCAATTTGACCGTGGTTATATTTCTCCTTACATGGTTACTGATCCTGACAAAATGGAAGCTGTTATGAGTAATCCCTATGTTTTCGTTACAGATCGTAAAATCACTTTGATCGCTGATATTATGCCAGTGCTAGAACAAGTAGTAAAACAAGGCCGTGAACTTTTGATTATAGCTGAAGATATTGAGGGCGAAGCTCTTGCAACCTTAGTTGTTAATAGATTACGCGGTACTTTTAAAGCTGTAGCTGTTAAAGCTCCTGGTTTCGGTGATCGCAGAAAAGCAATGCTGCAAGATATTGCTATTTTGACCGGTGCTACTGTTATTAGTGAGGAAGTTGGACGTAAATTAGACAGTGCTACCCTTGAAGATCTTGGTAGTGCTAGCCAAGTTCGTGTAACAAAAGAATTGACTACCATAGTTGACGGTGCCGGTTCTAAAGCTGAAATTGCTAATCGCGTAGCTCAACTTCGTACTCAAATTCCTGAAACCACTTCTGAATTCGATAAAGAAAAATTACAAGAACGTTTGGCAAAATTAGCTGGCGGTGTTGCAGTTATCAAAGTTGGTGCTGCTACTGAAACTGAATTGAAAGATAAAAAACTTCGCATTGAAGATGCTTTGAATGCTACTCGTGCTGCTGTGGCTGAGGGTATTGTAGCTGGTGGCGGTACTGCTTTATTGCAAGTCCAAGCTTCCTTAGATAAATTAGTCGTTACAGGCGATATTAAGACTGGTGTGGCAATTGTTAGACGCGCTATTGAAGAACCTATTCGCCAAATCGCTTATAATGCAGGTTTGGAAGGTGCGGTTATCGTTGATACCTTAAAACGCAGCAAAAAAGGCATTGGTTTTGATGCTTTGACTGAAGAATATGTTGATATGATTAAAGCAGGAATCGTTGATCCTTGCAAAGTTACTCGTAGTGCCTTGCAAAATGCGGCTTCTATTGCTGCTATGATTCTTACTACTGAAGCTCTAGTTGCTGATAAACCGGCTAAAGACGCCGGACCTGCTATGCCTCCAATGGGCGGCGGCATGCCTGGCATGATGTAATTTATCAGGTGCCGGCTGGCAGAATATAATGCTTAGTTAGTTTGTAGTAGAAGTAAGTGACACTCTGAAAGTGAATTTCAGGGTGTCATTTTTTATAGGCAGCTGTTGAAAAAATGCTCATATTATGGTATATTCTTATGATAATCTAAAAAAGTTAAACGGAGGGCTTGAGCATGAAAAAAGTACGACATGAGTTGGTTTTGGTTATTGATTTTGGTGGCCAGTATAGCCAGCTAATTGCAAGAAGAGTGCGCGAGTGTGGTGTTTATTGTGAGATTATTCCCTACACATATACTTTAGAGAAAATTAAAGCTAAAAATCCTCAAGCCATTATTTTTTCTGGGGGACCTAATAGCGTATATGCTGAAAATACTCCCAAAGTGGATGCGGAGATTTTTAATATGGGATTGCCTATTTTAGGTATTTGCTATGGACATCAATTTATGGCTCAGACCTTAGGCGGTAAGGTTGCCAGTGCCGGTGTTAGCGAATATGGTAAAACCAGCGTGGTATTGCAACCTGACTGCTCATTATTTAAAGGTTTGGAAGAACGCAATATTTGTTGGATGAGTCACTGTGATTATGTTGAAGATGCTCCTGCCGGATTTAAGGTAGTTTCTTTAACTGATGAATGCCCAGTTGCGGCTATGGTAAATGATGAACGCAGACTTTATGGTGTACAATTCCATCCGGAAGTAGAGCATACTCCTTTTGGCAGAAAGATGCTATCCAATTTCTTGTTTGAGATTTGTGGACTTCAGGGCGAT
>JAQVYX010000134.1 GCA_029004715.1 Acidaminococcaceae bacterium
TTCTAATGAGAATGTAGAAGCAGTTTTGCGACTAAAACCTGATTTAGTTGTGACATCTACGGCAACAGCACCAGAATTAATAAAATCTTTAAGAGAAATAGGTATACCTGTTTATGCTGCCAGTAGTCCTAAAAGTTACGCGGAAATGAAAGAAAAAATAATGGGTATAGCTAAAGCGGTGCAAGAAGAACCTAAAGGTACTACAATAATAAAAAAAATGGATATTGATTTGGCCAATCTCGAAAAAAGCTTGGCACATATAACTTTTGACAAGCAAAAGGTAGTAATGCTTTTTTATTTTAGTGGTGTATCCGGCCGTAAGGGAAGTTTAGTTGATGATATGTTGCAAAAGGCACATATTAGAAATGGGGCGGCTGAACTTGGACTTGGTAGTGGTAGTAATGCTATTTCTAAAGAGCAGGTTGTAGAAAAAAATCCTGATGTATTTTTTATTCCAGCTTGGAATTTTGGACATGAGGACAATAATGTGGAAAAATATAAGCTGGAAATACTTACAGATCCTGCTTTTAAAGGTGTGAAAGCTATTAAAAACAAGCAAGTAATAGCCATTGGTGAGAATTATCGCAATGTAGCTTCACAACATATTGTGGAAAGCATTAGAGCGTTTGCTAAGGTAGTATATCCTGAATGTTTCTAAAAAGGGGCAATGTTAATGAAAAAAAATGCCAGTAAAGTAATTATATTTCTTGTTGGCCTATTACTTATTGTTATGAGTATATCTTTGGCGTGGGGACAAATTCATATTCCTTTGCATAGTACCCTTGCTGTAGTTGCGGATCAATTAGGTTTGCCAGGAAGCTGGCAGGTAGATTATACTCAAGAGCAAAAAGCTGTGCTATGGTTTATTCGCATGCCTAGGACCTTAGTAGGCGTTCTTGTAGGAGCGGCTTTAGGTGTTGCCGGTGCTGTAATGCAGGGGGTATTTAGTAATCCGTTAGCGGATCCGGGAATTGTCGGAGTATCATCAGGGGCTGCCACGGGCGCGGTTCTTTCCATCGCTTTGGGGGTATCAGCTCAGAGTATGTTTTATATGCCATTATTTGCTTTTGTAGGTGCTATTTGCGCAGTTTCTATTACAGTATTTCTGGCTATGAGGCATGGGAAAATACCGGTTATGACTTTATTGCTATCAGGTGTGGCCGTTAGTATGCTACTGGGAGCTTTGACTTCAGGAATATTGACCTTTATGAATGAACAAAAATTGCAGCAATATTTGTTTTGGATGGTGGGCGGGTTAGATTATCGCCGGTGGGAACATGTTTATTTGGCCTTGGGACCAATTGTTTTAGGTATTTTTATAATGTTGCTTTTAGCAAGACATTTAAATATTCTCGTACTAGGTGAAACCGAGGCTAAAGCTGTAGGAATGCCTGTAGTTCCTTTTAGATTGTTTCTGCTTTTTGTTGCGGCCATGACAACGGCTACAGCAGTCTGTGTGAGTGGTAACATAGGTTTTGTCGGTTTAGTGGTTCCACATATGATGCGTATGCTAATAGGGCCTGATCATAGAGTTTTACTACCCGCTAGTGCTTTAGCGGGAGCTATATTTCTTGTGTTGTGTGATACATTGGGAAGATTAGTTATTCCTCCGGCAGAAGTGAGGGTTGGTATTATGACGGCTGTTTTGGGTACGCCGTATTTCTTATATCTATTGCGTCGCATTAAAAATCCGACATAAGTATAATATTTATATAAATATTAAAAGGAGACAATAATGGGGAAAATATTATTTTTGACTAATATTGAACGAAAATTTTATATGATGAATAAGGCAAAAGAAAAACTGGTAACACAGGGAATTTTGGCTGATGGCTGCAAGTGCAAACAAATTAATGAGGGAACACCTTGGGGGCGCGAATGGGAGAAAACTCTAAGCAAATATGACGTGGTCGTGCTGAAATGGATGGGCGCTGGCATGGACACAGCTTTTTTGCGCAAAGTTGCGTCGTATCTAGAAAAAAAAGGTACTACTAGCCTGATGATGATGGCTGATGGTGACGGGGAAAACAAAAATGTTGGTTTTTCACAAGAAGATATTTTATTTTTGAAAAAATATCTTTTTTATGGCGGTTTAGCTAATTATAGTAATCTATGGCGTTGGCTTGATAGTCATTTTTGTGGTGCTGATATTGGTTTTGATAATCCTAATCCTCAATTTTGGTCAGGTATATATCATCCAAGAGCTGCTAAAGTATATGAAGATGTAAATAGCTACGTCCAAGATTTTTGCAAAAAAGATAGGCCAACTATTGGTGTAACATTTTATAGGGAAGAATGGATTTGGGAAGATTTAGAATATCAAGCACAGCTTATTAACGAAATTGAAAAACAGGGCATGAATGTAATTTGTGTCTTTACTAATGGTATGCCATCTACAGAATTGGGTATGCTTAGCTTGACAGCTATTTTTACTAAATATTTTTGCGGTGCAGGGAAACCACTAATAGATGTTTATATAAATACTATGAAATTTTCTCTTACAGTGTCACGTTCCATGACCTTAGATTATTTGCAAAAATGGAATGTCCCCGTCTTGCAAGCTTATACAGTGCTAGCTGAATATGACTCGTGGAAACAAAACCTTGAAGGTATGAATGCTATGGAAATTTCAATTAGCATTACCTTACCTGAATTTGATGGTGCGCTTCATTCCGTACCAATTGCTGCTAAAAGCAGGGATGTGGATGGCAACTTACACTATACGCCCATTTTTGAACGTATTAATAGATTGGTAAGTAAGGCAAAAAAGTGGGCAATTTTGCGTAACAAGCCGAATAAAGATAAGAAAATTGCTATTATTTTTCATAATTTTCCTGCCAAGAACTCTAATATAGGTAGTGCTGTAGGGTTAGATACGCCGGAAAGTATCAGATTAGTACTAGCTGATATGCAAAAACAGGGGTATATGGTAGATACTATACCAACCGATGGGAAAGTTTTTATGGAAGAATTGATTAATAATGCTACTAATGATAGAAGCTATATTACGGAGAAACAAATTTCTAATGCACAGAAAATGACCACGGCTGAATATAAGAGCTTTTTTACTACTATGCCTGAGCAAAATAAAGAACAACTGGTGAAGGATTGGGGAGAAGTACCGGGAAATATTTTTGTCTATGACGATAATTTATTAGTGCCTGGAACCTTGAAAGGCAATGTATTTGTCACAGTTCAGCCACCGCGTGGTTTTGGTGAAGAGCCTGATAAAATATTACATTCCCCTTTTTGCGCACCTACACACCATTATTTAGGTTATTATCACTGGGTGCGGGATATTTGGCAGGCTGATGCTGTTGTACATGTAGGCACTCATGGTTCGTTAGAATGGCTCCCAGGTAAAAACGCTGGCCTAGATTGTACCTGTTACCCTGATTTGGCTTTGGGAGATTTACCCAATATTTATCCTTATTTGATTAGCATTGTAGGAGAAGGGGTGCAAGCTAAACGTCGGGGGGCTGCCTGCTTAATCGGTCATTTACCGGCACCTATGACACATTCAGGCATGTATGATGAATTGGAAGAATTAGAAAAATTATTGGAGGAGTATGCCCATTTCAAGGAGACTAAACCAGATAGCTTAGAAAAAATAGAAGAATTAATTATAGCTAAAGCAACAGAAGCCAATTTAACTGAAGAAATTAATCCTAAGCAAGCTTTTGCTGATTATGCTATGCAATTACATACTTATCTGACAGATATTAAGAATATGCAAATTCATAATGGTTTGCATATTTTAGGAGTACCTCCTCAAGATGATAGCAAAATTGAATATTTATTAGCATTGCTACGCATGGATAACGGGGATGTTCCTTCTTTAGTACAAACATTGGCAGTTAGATATGGGTTTGATTACTATGAACTGCTGGAAAATGGTGGCAAATTATTGCAAGACGGTAGTATGACTTATAGTGCACTTACAGATAAAATCAGAGAAGAGTGTAAATCCATTTTGTCTGAATTAGCAAAAACCGGGTTTGCTCTTTGGGGTATTGAAAACGTTATGCAAATGCCCATATTCGCAACGGCTGAGACAAACGTTAGAGAACAAATCCGCAAGATATGTAACTATATTTGTACGGATGTGGCTCCTAATTTAGAAAAAACGGTACAAGAGTCAACCAATCTACTAAGAGCCTTGAGTGGTGAATATATAGAACCGGGACCAGCAGGTGCTCCAACTTCCGGAGGTGCAGATATTTTACCCACAGGTCGTAATTTTTATGGCGTGGATCCAAGAAATTTACCTACTCCTGCAGCATGGGAGCTTGGGGTAGATTTAAGTGAGCAAGTTATTAAACGTTTTATTGACGAAGAGGGGCATTACCCAGAAAGCGTGGGAATAGTATTGTGGTCTGGCGCAAATATGCGTAGCCATGGGCAGTGCTTGGCAGAATTTATGTTCTTATTGGGTATTCGTCCGGTATGGCAAAAGAGCAGTAGAAGAGTAATTAGCTTAGAAGTAATTCCTATAGAAGAATTAAAAAGACCGCGCGTAGATGTAACGGCACGAATCAGCGGCTTGTTTCG
>JAQVYX010000135.1 GCA_029004715.1 Acidaminococcaceae bacterium
AATTCATCCGTTAGTTCACGTAAAGGTGTAACCGCCACTAAAATCAAAACTGCTGCTACGCAAAGCAGTGTCCTTAACATAATTACGAAAAGAGACAACACGCCAAAACTAACTGCTAACCAGCCAATTTGCACAGCTGTTGCCCTGTCCAAAAAAACATTAGAAACAGCAGCAAATAAACAAAAGGGCAAGGCTATCAATGTCCTTTTGCAAATCATATTCAAAGGTATCTTTGCTAATATAATTAATATTAAAGGGTATAGAACATAAGGCAACATTCCTAAAAAAGTATAGCGATCAAAAGATAATACACAAAGAATATATACTAACGTACTACATATCTTAACTAAAGGATGTAAATCGTGAACATAGCTTCTTTGAGAAGAAAGTTGCTCTAGAGAATATATTTCCGCTATTTTACTATGAAAATCAGCCATGCATTTCTACCTTTCTTGGCCATTTAGTGTTCATTATTAACAATCTTTTTTCCCTTCTTAATTCTGGTAATGGCTATACCAACCAAACCAACAAGAAGAAAGGTCATAATCGAACCAAATATGCCGGAAACAGTTGTCCCCTTAAAAATATTTTTGTCCTCAGAACTTGTATAATCATAATCCGGCAAGACCGCCGTGAATTTTTGCAAAGCTGCCGCTGTCGAAAAAGCGGTTCCCTGGGCTTCTAATTCAGTAGCGCCCGTTATTCTTTCTATTGCCCATTCTAGCCCATCAGGTTTTTCGGAAGCAAATAAAGATAACCCCCCACTAATTATAGTAGTCATTAAAACTAGAGCGACAATAATGCTTTTTAGTGAAATACTCCTGCCAATTGCCGATCTTTTTTGCGCACTTGTCAAAATTTCCGGGCGCATTTGATAAACAAATCGCAAAATAGCTACCGTAACCATTCCCTCTACTATACCTATAGCTAAATGAATTGGTTGCATAAGCAAAGCAAATGTTGTAAAAGGTAGTTCTGATATACCTGATGCCATGGTTTCCAAAACCACACTCAAAGCTCCAATTTGCAAACCAATAATAGTGGATAAAATCGTAATAACTCCCAAATGCTTGTCCTTTTGCATAAATGGTTTGAAAAATAAAGGATAAACAATCAGGCAGGGAATAACGCCCATATTAAAAACATTGCAGCCTAGTGCCAAAAGACCTCCATCAGCAAAAAATAGGCATTGAATTATAAGTACTGATGCAATCGTAAGTAAAGCCGGATAACCTCCAAGAAGAGCCGCTAGTAAAATGCCTCCCACAATATGGCCACTAGAACCCGTACCCGGAATAGTAAAATTAATCATTTGAGCTGCAAATACCAAAGCCCCCATAACAGCCATAACAGGTAATTTTTTTTCGGTCAACTCATCTTGTTTGATTTTATGAATAGCATAACCAACAGCACTTATGCTCGTTGCATACATAAATACTGCTACCGTAGGTGATAAAAGCGCGTCTGCCATATGCATACTAAATTCCTCCTTATATAAAAAACCATGAAAGTATATTGTCTTCTGCCGAAGACGCTATTACCTTCATGGTAACTCATTCAGATTAAAATTTTATACACAAACTATCAGCTTCTGCTAATTCATCATCCTTTCGTAGAATGATGCCAATCAAAGTGCTTTAATCTGCATAACCGCATTTTCTATGATTTTGCTCATAGCTTGGTCAGAAACACCGGCAATAATATTATCACAGTGCTTAACCGGTATTAAAACGCGTACTGCTTTACTTTGGCCTACAGCAAGAGCCATAGAAGGGGTAATTTCGCCAAACATAGCGTCCGCAATAACAATGCCAATAGGTCCCATAATAACGTCGGCATGGCGACAACCAACTAGCACAGCGTTTTCCCCTGTTGCCGCATTATCAGCGCCCGCTTTTAACATAGCAGAAGTAGCTACACTATTGGTTCCTACCACGGTAATTACAACTTTAGGACAAGATTTGTGAATGGCTGACACAAGCTGTTTACCAATACCTCCACCTTGTCCATCTATAATAAGTATCTTCATAGATCAACCTTCTTTGGTTTGTAATTTGCTTAAATATTATAACATAAATTCTAATGCTTTACACATTTTGGCAACACTTAAAAATTGCAAACAATTAAATAAGCCGATATAAAAACTAAAAACCTCTTTCTGAGCTTAAAAGGCAATTTTTTCTCTTATTTTGTGGTAAAATATAAACATTAAACAAACATAAGGAGTGATACACTTGAAAAAAATATTAAACAGATTAGTCATGGTTTTTGCTTTGCTTACTATATGTGCAACAGCAATAGCCTCCGCAGCATCGCCTACCGATGAAGAAGTTGTTGCCGCCTATAATAACGCTAATAAGGTTTATAATTGGTTTAGCCTTGCTCCCCTGCCAACTAATGGACGCTTAAAAAAAGAAGCTGGCTATATGATTTATTATAATGTTGATTATCCTAATATTAGAACTATGTCAGATTTGCGTCGGGAAATGAATGCAGTTTTTACTTCTGATTTAACTAGTAAAATTTTAGGCTCTTCCAGAATTTATAAAGAATTTAACGGTGGTCTTTATGTTGCTCCTTGTGATTTCAGACCTAATGCTTTTGCCGGACAAAGCTCCTTTAAAATCCAACGCTTAACTGATGATAATATTGATTTGCAAATAACTACGGAAATTTTGGAAGACCCACAAAAAAATAAAATGGCTGTAGTTAAATACGAAACAAAAAACTTCTCGTATGTAAAAACTCTTATTGGCTGGCGTTTTGCTACTTTTGAACGCATAAAATAACAACATATGAAAAATGCTCCTGTTCATATAAAACAGGGGCATTT
Organism: Acidaminococcaceae bacterium; assembly: GCA_029004715.1. GTDB lineage: Bacteria > Bacillota > Negativicutes > Acidaminococcales > Acidaminococcaceae > JAAYAE01. Next base: position 2,834 of record JAQVYX010000135.1, read on the forward strand.
TTTTATATTTGAGTCTTTTTTTGTAAATAAATAAAATGGTATAAAGTCTGGTGAATATGCTGCGGGTCTATAGGTTTAGCTAAATTCGCATTCATGCGTTAGTCAAGATTTTTTTATAAATAAAAGCGTCCTATATGCATATCTTATGCAATACAGGACGCTTTTGTTTATTTTGTTGGTAAGATTTCCAACCAATAATTATCAGGATCGGCAATAAAATAAATACCCATCGTTGGATTTTCATAGCAAATACAACCCATTTTTTTATGTAACTCATGTGCTGCATCAAAATTATCCACGCGAAAAGCTAAATGAAACTCGTTTTCGCCTAAATTATAGGCAGTCTTTCTGTCTTTAAGCCAAGTAAGTTCCAGCTCATGGGGAGTTAAACCGTCTCCTAAGTAAACAAGTACAAAACTACCATCTGTGGCCTCTTTACGTTGCACTTCCCTAAGTCCTAAGGCTTTAAAATAAAAATCCATGCTTTTTTCCAAATTCAAAACATTAAAATTATTGTGCGCAAATCTAAATTGCATAGCATTATCCCCTTTACCCTTATTGCCGCCTCAATAACAACTTGGCAATCATATACTAACATTAATTATAACAGATAATTGTGCTATAATTAAGTATAATTTTTAGGAGGGAAAATATGAAAAAAGCGCTAATTGATATACTAGTTATCAGCGAAATACATAAAAAGTTTTTAGACCTTTTACCTGACAAGCCAAATCTACTGGATTTGGACAATGACGGAGCTCTTAGTAACTTGCAAAAATCATTGCCACTAAAAGACACCTATCTTTATGATGGTATATGGGCGTCGGGGGCTCTTATCCAATCATCAAAGGCAGAGATTAATGCTTTGTTGCAAATTATTTATTCAGCACTTATCCCCGGGGGCTATTTCTTTTGCACATTTAAATATGGTCACGAACAAGAAATACAAACTTAAAAAGCTCATAATTTATATGATGAAATAAGTTTTAGTAACTTGCTAGCGCAAAAGCAAGATTTTGCCATTACAAAGCTATGGCGTCGTAGAAACAGTAGTTAAAAAAAAGTAGAAAGTTAGACTGGAGTGATAAATTTGCAACCAATAATTTTTGATTTTAACGGTACCATGTTTTTAGATACAGCAGAAAATGAAATAGCTTGGCGTAAAGAAATAAAAAATATTACCGGCAAAAATATTTCTGACGAAGAATTTACAACCTTCATTCACGGCAGCATGAATGAAGATATTATACGACATTTTATGAGCTCCAATATTTCTGATATGAAAGTCAAGCTCTATTCCGAAGAAAAGGAAATGCTCTACCGCAGTTTATGCTTGCAAAATCCTAAAATGCTTCATCTTACTCCGGGGCTGGTCCCTCTTTTAAATGAGTTGCGGGCAAAAAATGTTCCAATTAACATTGCCACCTCCTCCCTGCCTAGTAATGTAGAATTCTATTTTAAACAACTTGACCTAGCTAGATGGTTTAGCCGTACTAAAATAGTATATAATGACGGCAGTTTCCCTGGCAAGCCAAGTCCTGCTATTTATTTAAAAGCCACCAGAGCACTTGGTTTACAGCCCGAAGATTGTATAGTGGTAGAAGATTCTATTAGCGGAATTAAAGCAGCCAGTAATGCAGGCGTAAAAAAAATTATTGCTATAGCATCAACAAATTCGGTAAAATATTTGAGATCGGAA
>JAQVYX010000136.1 GCA_029004715.1 Acidaminococcaceae bacterium
TTAGTTTGTTCTTTTATGCGTGCTTCATAAATACGTTGCCCTTCTGCTAAGTCGTTTTCAAAGTTAATATCATCGCGTATTTGTCTAGCTATGTCGTTAGCCACATTTTGTTTCCAACCAAAATGTTCTTTAAGCACTTTGCCTGTAATATTTTCTGGGGCAATACCTAGTGTCTCAGCTAGTTGGAAAGCGTCGTTGTACTGCTGTAAACTTTCTTCTTTAAATCCTTTGTACCCAAGAGTTTCTAGTTCAGCACGTGCGTCACTAGTCTTAGTTATCTTGCGCCACATATCATCTATTAAAGCAAACGCTGATTCATGTGGTTCTTTATTTAGTGACACGTTTTCAAAAGCTTCCTTAGCTATAGCAGCTTTCTTAGCTGCTGCCATAACATTTTGTTCATACGCGTTGCGTGTTTTCTCTGTTCCTTTGATTGTAAAGCCTTCATCTGTACGTGTGTACTGCCGTGTACCCCAGTACTGCTCTATTGCTTGCGCTTTGTCTGCGTACGATTTTCTTGTAACGTCATCTACTTGTTTAGTTCTAGTACCGAAGTCTACGAGTTTTACTTTTTGCTGAGGTAATGGTTGTGGAGCAGCTGGCGTTGGACCATACTGTGCTTTAGCTATTGCTTCTGCTGCTTTAGCTTCTGCTTGTGCTTGTCTGTGCATGTCACCTATCGGGTCTTTAGCGCCAACTTTAGGAGGTGGTGGGGTACCTACAGAAATACCTGCAAGTTCCTTGTCTACATTAGACATAGCACCCGTTCCTACAACTCCTTCTTCATGTATAGGCTGTGGTGCGCCAGCTACAGGTGTGCGTTGTGCTTGGGGTTTCATTGGGTTAAACAGTCTACCACCACCTGTGGCTTTACCTATAAGTGCTGAAAGCAGGAAGTTGCTACCTGCCGCAAGTGCGCCTTCCCTACCACTAAGTTCACGCTCGTTTGCTGTAGCTACAGCCATTTCGTATGGTACAGCTGTAGCACCAGTTTTTATAGCAGTCTGCATTAAGTTAGTAAGGTTATTGTACTTGGGTACTTTGGATAGAACTTTACCCACGCCTGTTTCTGCGCCCTGCCACAAACCAGCAGCTGCACTAGGTGCGCCACCGACAGCACCAGGTGCGCCTTTAGAAAAAGCAAGTAGGTATGCTGCTAAGTCTGTAGCTAAATCTCCGTAAGGATTACCTGTGGAAACTTTCTCTGGGTTATCCACAGCGGTCATAGCTTCAGCGCCTGTTTGTCCGAAGCGCTGTACCCAAGGTGTGCTTGTGGCTACATCAATAGGTGAAAACGCTTTCTGAAAAAAGTTAACAAAGTCTGGGTGTTTCGCCGCAAACTCTAGATTTAAGTTTCCCCTGTTACCTGGTTCTATTGATTGTTCAAATGCACGGCGTAGTCCGCCAATACGCTCTTGTTTCTCCTCGATAGGGAGTGCGTCTAAGTCTTCGTATTGTGGCTGTTCTATATACCTAGCCATCCGTTTTAGTCTGCTTGGGTCCTGCGCCCATTTTTCTAGGCTACTGGTGTCAGCCAATTAAAACACATCCCTTCGCGGCTACAATAAATCACGGTACCAAGGTTTATCTGGTGGGGCTTCTTCTTCTGGAACAGTTAAATCCACAGGGGTGTTAGTTTTATTCTTAACGATAAGGTCTAACATTCTGTACAACGGGTCTTTGCTATCTTCTTTTGAAGTGTCTATTGCGTAACCTTGTTTGTCAGTTTTGGTAGAGCCTAGGTATTGCGTAAGATAGTCTAGTGAAGGAAACTCTGTGTTAGTGCGTACAAATTCGTCAAGCACTTTGTATTTGTCTACATCGTTCTGCGTCATAAAACCTGATGTGTCTGGGTTAGTTAAGAAATCGCGTATGTTTTCTACAGCTGTTACAAAAGGCATGTCCTTTAATCCATCTTGTTGCATGTCGGAATAATACGTGTTATTTAAAAAGGTCAATGCTTGTGATTCAGCTAACTGTTTGCGTTCAGCTAGTGTCGCAGGTTCTTTAACTCCACCATCACCCCCGCCACCACTGCTGCCTCCGTACATTCTGGATATTGATTCAGCTGCTTGGTTGTGGCGTATGGTTTCAGCAAGTTCGTCTCTGCCAAGCGCGTCACCAAGTGTAAGTTGACGCGACTGTACAGTTTCCATACCACGTGGTACATTATCCCATACTGACGGTACTCTGTAATTATCTATGAGTTGCTTAGCCAGAAGTAATGGCTGCTCCCAGTCCTGACCACTGCTAATTGCATTAACAATAGCGCCTCTGTCTGCACCACCACGTGAGCTTATAGTTGGCATTGTCCTGCCACCACTAGTACGTTGTGCATTAGCGTAGCTATCCTGCTGTGGTTGGCGTGAAGCTAATATCTCACGAAGCTTACCCTGCATGTCATAGTTTTTGTTACCGCTTAAAATAGCTTGTAGTTTTGCTTTATAGTCTTCTGTGTTAGTTTTAGCTTGTCCAGTGTAGCCATTCATAATATTACTTACGTAGTTTTGTGTTTCAGCATATGGTGGGATGCCGCCATATTCTTCTACAGCTCCTGGTCCTGCATTGTACGCAGCCAGTGCCAGTTCTGGTGAACCAAATTGGTCTAACATTTGTTTAAAGTACTTTACTCCACCCTCAATGTTTCCCTCAAGACTGTTTGGGTCTACGCCAAGACCTGCTGCTGTTTCTGGCATAAGCTGCATAACTCCAGTTGCTCCAACTGGTGATATTGCGCCTTGGTTAAGACCGCTTTCCTGCCCTGCCAAACGCATCATAAGGTCTTGGTCAACACCATATTGCTGTGCATATTGTGCTATTAATTCCCGTGCGTCTGCCATTATAGACCACTCCTTAGTAACCGTTCTATTGTAGCCGCAGGTAGGTAGGCTCTGTCGTCACTACCAAGGTACCCGCCGTAAGAGCCTAGTTGACTAATTGGTATTTGTACACCACCAAGATTTATAATTCCAGCGCCAGCAGTTGTGCTAGGAGTATACTGCAACATATCTGCTACATTACCAACCCCATACTGCTGTGCTAAGTAGTCTCTTAATGCGACAGGCTGTGTGTTAGGTGTGTTGGCAGGACCTAAAGCGTCAGTGTTACCGACTACTTCTACTTTACCCTGATTTGCTGCGTTTTCTTGTTCTACTGTGTCTTGTATATAAGGCATCATACCAAGAAGCATGTCATTAATATTAGCTTGTGAAGTGGAATTTATATTGCCAACTGCCAGTGCTGCTTCAAGTATCTTCTCCCAGTTACCAGACTGTCGCGCATATTCTAGTTCTTCTATAGCTTTAGCTTGTTGTTCTGCGTACCCACCACGTTGTGTTTCAAGCGCTTTCATCTGCTCAATACCTTGAGATTCAGTAAGGCTTAGCGCGTTTGATATTTCATTTAATGCAGCTACACGCTCAGCTTCCAGCTGATTCATGCTTTCCAGTACTGGTGTTTGTAGTTCCTTAGTAAGCCACGGCACCACGCCAGAAGGTCCACCACCACGGGCAATAGCCATCTCCTGTGCTTTCTTTGCGTTCTCGTCTAATATCCTTGTGGTTCTTTCTGGCACAGAAGTATATGTGGCATTGATTTTGTTATACCTACTATTGGCTGATTCTCTAGCTTGTTCAATAGCCTGTTCAAGTGAAAGCACCTGTGGATTAATAAGTAAATCCGCGTACTGTTGTGCTTCAGAAAGTATTTGCTCTGATGTACGCGGTGTGTAGTCTGGCATCATTAAGTTAAGTATGTTCTGTACTTCAGTTGACAAACCAGAAGTGCTACCGCCACCAAGTGAGTTTATTAATGCGGACATATCTGTGCTTAATGCACCAGCATTTTGCGCCCCTGGATTAAATCCTACAGCAGCCATATCAGCAGATGTAATACCCATTTTTTGACGTTGTTCTGGGGTAAGTTGCGCTATTTCTTCAGCAGACCAGAAAGGCGCTTTTGGTTGTGTAGTACCAAGGGGCACTGTAGTTATTGTTCGTGCAGTTGGGGCTGTTGTCAATCTTGTGTAAGTTTTTGGCGTACTCCACGTGCCTGTGTTTGGGTCGTACACGTTGCCAGAGCCTTCTTGTAAGCGTGTTACTAGGTCGTGCATTGCAACAATAGTTGGGTCATTCCAGTTGCCTGTTGTGTTATACACAGTTTGCGCACGTTGTTGCGCGTCAGCTATTTGTTGTGCAACTGTTTTTGTACCAGAAGTCGATGCTATTGGAGTACTAATTCTAGTTGTAGGCGCAGTGGGTGCAGTAGTATTAGATATAGGATTTGTTAACTTAGAATCTGAGTAAGTAACACCACCGCTTGTGTACGTTCCAGATTGTGCGTTGTAGGTTTTCAACTAACGTATTCCCCCTCCTTGTAAGCTAAATTACTTTCTTTGTTTTAAGTTTAGCTTCGAGAGAATCATACTTATCTGTTAAGGATTTTATTACTTTGTCCTTCTCAGCTAAAACTTTCTTTAAGTTTGGTATTGCTTGGCTTTCTGGTTCCACATCTTTGTTAATGTGA
>JAQVYX010000137.1 GCA_029004715.1 Acidaminococcaceae bacterium
TAATGCGAAAGGCGAACCGACTGACTATGGTCATGATATTTTAGGCGCACAAATGGCCACAGATATTTTACAACGTTTATATTTTCCCTTAGCTACAGTGCAAAGAGTTTCTTGGCTGGTCAAGAATCATATGCGGTTTGGCAGTAACATAGATAGAGGTGAAGCTGTTACTTGGCGTTGGATAAGACAAACGGCTAGAGAGGGAAATTTCCGGGTTACCAAGGAAATGGCAGATGCCTTCAAACAGTTAGTAACGGTTTGTATAGCTGATTTGGCTGCGACAACGGCACATAAACAAGAACTCATTTCTGCCCAAATGTATGGAGGAAAATTAATTAGTATGGCTTATGTAATGCCTGTGCATACAACAGATTTGAATGTTAACGGCGGGGAGTTAAGCCAGATAGTTACTAATAAAAAAGCATTGGCAGAAATAATGCCGTTGCTTTTGCGTAGAGTGCAAGATGGAGAATTAAGTAATAATGCCGCTGCTTTAAAATTAGCTGCGCAAGTTTGGTATGAACGCAAAATAACGACTAACAAAACAAAAAAGAAGACGCCTTAAGGCGTCTTCTTTTTTGTTTTGTTAGATTATTTTATGGTTTTTAATTCTGTCCAATATCTGTCATAGAGGGTAAGCCCTGAACCGATATCTTTGAGCCATTCTCCTTGTTTCACATCATCAACGGCAACTTTTAGCATGGGATCGCTAAGGAATTCTTTGGAATGGAAAGCTTGAGCTTTTTCATTGGGATCATTATAGCCTATGTATTCGTAATTTTGTGCACTAATTTTAGGCTCATACATGAAATTTATGAATTTTTCAGCTAAATCTTTATGTTTAGCTCCTTTAGGAATTGCAAAGGTATCAGCCCAGATAACTGTTCCTTCTTTAGGAATTATAAAACCAATATTTTTATTGTCTTTATAGGTAAAGGAGGCATCACCGGACCACATTGTACCAATCCAGCCTTCTTCAGCAATAAATTTTTGTTTAATGGTGTCTGTATCATAAGCTAGCACTGATGGGGCAAGTTTTTTTAAATCAGCAAAAGCTGTATCTAACTGGTCTTTGTCAATAGAATTATTGGAAAACCCATGTTTTTTCAAAGCCATACCAAATACTTCTCGATTATCGTTTAATAAAATAACACGGCCTTTGTAGGCAGGATTCCATAAATCCGCCCAAGAAGTGGGAGTTTCTTTAACGTATTTCTTATTATAAACGATACCTGTCATGCCCCAGGTGTATATGACAGAATAATCTCCTGTAGGGTCATAGGCCGGAGATTGTAGATTTTTAACAATATTATTCCTGTTAGGTATTTTATTTTTATCAAGTTTTTCCAATAAGTTCAATTTTATCATAGTGGATACCATATAGTCAGAAGGTTGAATTAAATCATATTGAGAACCGCCGGCTTGAATTTTGGCTAACAATTCTTCATTGTTGGCAAAAACATCATAGTTAATTTTGCAATTATATTTTTTTTCAAAAGCGGCTAATACTTCAGGAGAAAAATTGTCTGCCCAACTAAATAGATTTAATACTTGTGGCTCGCTTTTAACTGGTTGAGTTTTTGCCCCGCTGCCACAGCCCATAGCCAAAATAGCTATAGCGAAAATTCCCATCAAAACTACTGCAATTCTTTTTTTCATCATGTTTTCACCTTTTCCTAGTTATTAAATTTAGCCAAGAGTTACTCAGTTTTCTTTTTAGCAGTAGAGTGTTGAGGCTGCAACACTTGTGCAATAACAATTAATGAAATAGTAGTAAACATTAAAACTGTGGATAGAGCGTTAATCTCCGGAGATATACCACGCTTAACCATGGCGTAGACATATAAAGGTAATGTGGTTGAATTAGGCCCAGCTACAAAAAAACTAATAATAAAATCATCAATGGAAAGGGTAAAGGCTATGAGCGCACCAGCGACGATACCCGGTAGGGCCAGAGGCAAAGTTATGTAGCGGAAGGTTTGCCAAGGTGTAGCGTAAAGATCGCTGGCAGCTTGTTCCAAATCTTTATGCATGCCTTCTAGACGAGCATTGACAGTAATAATAACAAAAGATAAACAAAAAGTAATATGAGCTAAAATTAAGGTGCTCTTGCCTAGAGGAACAGAAGCTTGGGAAAATAGAACTAGCAAAGATAAGCCCATGACAATTTCAGGAATTAAAATGGGCAAATATAAGAGCCCATTAATAACGGCTTTGTATTTGAATTTATAGCGATTTAAGGCTAAAGCGGCCATTGTACCCAAAACAGTAGAAATAATAGTGGAAATTGTAGCGATAACAAGGCTATTTGTTAGTGCTTCTATTACCCTTCTATTATGCAAAAGAGCCAAATACCAATCAAAGGTAAAACCTGCCCATACGGCATTAATGCGTGAATTATTAAAAGAATATAAGGTTAAAATTAGCAAAGGTAGGTATAAAAATGCTAAAATTGCCAGAGCATAGGCAAATAAAGCACTACTACGCCAATTTTTCTTCATTACGGCCACCCCCTTCTTGTTTTTGGATGGCTTTATAATAAAGCACAATCAAAACCAATGCAAGAATAGCTAAAACAATGGATAAGGCGGAACCGAAAGGCCAGTCTCTTGCAGACAAGAATTGATTTTGGATTAGGTTACCAATAAGGGCACTTTTTGCACCACCCATTACATCGGGAACTACAAACATTCCTAAAGCTGAGATGAACACTAATATGGACCCAGCCGCTACCCCCGGTAAAGTTAAAGGGAAGGTTATTTTTCGAAAAGCAGTAAAGGGCATAGCCCCTAAATCAGAAGCAGCTTCTAAAAGACGAGCATCTAATTGCTCAATGGACACATAAATTGGTAAAACCATAAAAGGCAAAAGGGCATAGACCATACCCAACATTACCGCATAATCATTATAAAGTAGAGCCAAAGGTTGCGATATCCATCCTAGATTTAAAAGCAGCGTATTTATCAATCCTTGAGAACGTAAAATAATAACCCAAGCATAAGAACGAATTAAAAAGTTAATCCAAAACGGAATCATCACTAAAATTAGACCGGGCTGTTGCCATTTATGGGGCAACTTAGTAATGCAATAAGCCAAGGGGTAGCCCATGGCGAAGGTTATGACTGTTGTTACAAAAGCGGTAAAAACAGTATCTATAAATATGCGAATGTAAAGTGGCTCCAAAAATCGTTGATAGTTGGCAAGGGTGAAATTGAAAATCACTTGTCCATAGGGCGTACGGCTAGCGAAAGAAACTGCGACAACAATGAACATTGGTATGGCAAAAAAAAGGCTGAGCCACAGCATTGCCGGTGCTACTAAAATTTTACCGTTTTTCATGATTTCACACTTACACCGTCTTGGGGATACCACCAAATACCTACACGTTCATCAGCGTGCCAGCGTTTAACATCATCAAAATATTGATAAGCAATAACCGTTTGGTTAGAATTATCTAAACGAATGAATACTTTATCAATAGTACCATAAAACACTATATCGACAACGGTACCGTAGTAGGAAGGAAGAGGGTGCTTAGCATTTTTTTCCTCTTCTTCACAAATATTAAGCTTTTCAGGACGAATTACCAAAACATTTTGTTCATCAATAAAAAAGAAGTTGCTTTCACCTATAAAGCGGGCAACGAATTTAGAAGAAGGGTTATGATAAATCTTGTCAGGGGTAGAATCTTGTTCTATACGTCCGGCATTCATGACAACAATACGATCGCTCATGGTAAGAGCCTCCTCTTGATCATGAGTTACATAAACAAACGTAAGGCCTAATCCCCGTTGAAGATTTTTAAGTTCTAACTGCAGGTTTTTACGTAATTGATAGTCTAAGGCACCCAAAGGTTCATCTAAGAGCAAGACTTTGGGATTGTTTATTAAAGCACGAGCTATGGCTACGCGTTGTTGCTGTCCACCACTCATTTGCTGTGGGCGCCTAGTGCGGAAGTCTTCTAATTGCATTAAGTATAATACTTGTTCCAAACGTTCTTGCTGCTCTTCTTTGGAAACTCTTTTCATCATAAGACCAAAACGAATGTTTTCTTCTACATTCATATGTGGAAATAAGGCGTAGTTTTGAAAAACCATATTAACATCCCTTTTATAGGGCGCACAAGTGGTTACGTCTTCATTGTCTAAAAATATTTTACCACAGGTGGGTTCTTCAAGTCCTGCAATCATACGTAGCAAAGTAGTTTTCCCACATCCGGAAGGGCCGAGCAAGGTAAGAAATTCACCATCTGCAATAGTTAAATCTATATTAGGAATAATTAAATTATCTCCGAATTTTTTTTTAATACCTTCTAACCGTACCATTTCTTTCATCGTTACATTTCCACAACCTTTCTGTGCTATAAGAACACAAACATTATAGCATATTTAGCAATATACTTTACATTTTTTTTATGTAATAAAGAGGGATTTCAAAGAGGATTAGAGAATTAAATAACTATAGATTGTTGTTGTTATTTTTTTCGCGTAT
>JAQVYX010000138.1 GCA_029004715.1 Acidaminococcaceae bacterium
AGTGCCGTCAGGAAAACCATCAACAACGCCTGCGGCGGCTAATTTAGCCACGGAAGCATAGGCCCAGTGACCGGCAGGAACATCAGAAAAAGGGTTTGCTGCGAAGGCAGTAGCGCTTACCCCAAGCACCATAGCTAGTGCTAATACAAGATTTCTTTTCATCATAATCCTCCTAAAGTTATTTTTTGTGACAAAGATTGGAATTAGGGCAAGAACCACAGCTAGAACCACAACATGTTTTACCGTTTTTCTTATCTCTAATTAATTTTATTATAATGGCAATAACTATGACTGCCAATATTGTTGCAATAATGAAGGTTGCCATAATATTTCCATCTCCTTTAAGCAGTAACGCTGCGTGTAGTCTTAAGGTCAGCATTTTTCTTTGCGGGTCTAAATAACAAGTAGATAAAGCCGGCAAATACTATAAAGGCAACAGCGGTTCCTATACTAAAAATCCCGGTTGCGATAAAAGTCCAGAACTGGTAAATGCAAAGGGATACTGCATAGGCAAAAACAGTTTGGTAACCGATGGCAAACAGAGTCCATTTAGTATTGTTCATTTCACGTCTGATGGCTCCCATAGCAGCAAAGCAAGGCGCGCACAACAAATTAAAAACTAAAAAGGAATAAGCAGAAATGATTGTAAAGCTCTGAGCCATTGTTCCCCAAATTTCCGCACCATCTTCGGAAACGTCGGCAAACCCATAGAGCACGCCAAAAGTACCAACTACATTCTCTTTAGCGACTAGGCCTGTAACAGCTGCAACAGTTGCTTGCCAATTTCCCCAGCCAAGGGGAGTAAATATCCAAGCGATTGCATTACCTATAGAGGCTAGGAAACCGTCACTTAGATTTTCAACCATACTAATCTGACCATCTACGATGCCAAATTTTGAGGTGAACCACACAAAAATAGTGGAAAGTAAGATAATAGTTCCTGCTTTTTTTACAAAACTGGAACCACGTTCCCAAACGCTGCGCCAAAGGTTAGTGAAAGTTGGTAAATGATAAGGTGGAAGTTCCATAACAAAAGGCGCTGGCTCGCTAGAAAACATAGTAGTTTTCTTTAAAATGATTCCGGAAACTATTATGGCAGTAATACCAACGAAATAAGCGCTGGGAGCAACCCACCATTTTCCATCAAAAAGGGCTCCGGCAATAAGTGCTATGATTGGTATTTTTGCGCTACAGGGAATAAATGTGGTTGTCATAATAGTCATTTTACGATCATGGTCATTTTCAATAGTACGAGAAGCCATAATACCTGGAACACCGCAGCCTGTACCTATTAGCATAGGTATAAAGGACTTTCCGGAAAGACCAAACTTGCGAAAAATCCGATCCATGATAAAGGCAATACGGGCCATATAACCACAGGCTTCTAGAAAAGCTAGAAAAGTGAAAAGCACGAACATCTGTGGAACAAAGCCAAGAACGGCACCGACACCGGCGATAATTCCATCAAGTATCAAACTTTGTAACCAATCGGCACAACCGACGCTGACGAGGAAGCCTTCTACCGCAGGAGGTATAATATCACCGAAAAGCACGTCATTAGTCCAATCTGTAAGTTCGGAACCTACGGTTGTTACCGAGATGTAATAAACAAAAAACATTATTATGGCAAAAATAGGAAGAGCAAGTATACGATTGGTTACGATTTTATCTATTTTGTCAGAAAGAGTATGGGCTAAAGCTGTATTTTTAACATTACAGTCAGTGATAATAGAGGAGATGTAATTATAACGTTCGTTAGTTATAATACTTTCCGCATCATCACCCAGTTCCTTTTCGCAAAGCACGATATCTTGTTCTATATGTGCAATTACTTCTTCACTAAGATTTAACCTCTCTCTAATTTTGGAATCACGCTCAAACAACTTTATAGCATACCACCGTTGTTGGAACTCAGGGATATTTATTAGAGTAGCTTCTTCAATATGAGCTAACGCATGTTCTACGCATCCTGAAAATCTATGCTGAGGTTGTGTTATAATTTGGTGTTTGGCAATACGAGCGGCTTCTTCTGCAACCTCTGCTATTCCAAGACCGGTTTTGGCAGATATTTCCATAACGGGGCAGCCCAGTTCTTTTGCCAATTTTTTCGTATGGATGATTTCTTCAGTGGAGTTAACTATATCAATCATATTTATAGCTACTATAACAGGAATACCAAGCTCGGTTAATTGCGTAGTTAAATAGAGATTGCGCTCTAGATTTGTACCATCTACAATATTTAAAATAGCATCAGGCCGTTCCGTAATCAAATAATTCCTAGCAACTACTTCCTCCAATGTGTAAGGAGAAAGAGAATAGATTCCTGGTAAATCCATAATGATGACATCTTTATGTTTTTTTAGTTTACCTTCTTTTTTTTCAACGGTGACTCCTGGCCAGTTGCCAACAAATTGATTAGACCCGGTAAGCGCATTAAAAAGAGTTGTTTTTCCTACGTTGGGATTGCCTGCAAGGGCGATTTTAAATTCCATAAATTCAGTCCTTCTTTCACGCTAGGTTAGCCACAGCTAACATTGGCTTATTTTTTTGCAGAGCTTGTAATAGCTCTGCAAATTATTGTATTTCTATTATCTCAGCATCTTCTTTGCGAATAGATAACTCATAACCACGAATTTTCACTTCAATAGGATCTCCTAAGGGAGCGACTTTGCGTATAAAAATAGGGGTTCCTTTAGTAATTCCCATATCCATTATGCGGCGTTTAGTAGCACCAACCCCATGAAGTTTTACTACTGTAACTGTATTGCCACATTTTGCGGCTTTTAATGTAAGCATTTGTATGCCTCCTTTTCTGATAAGAACTAAATTATTATCTTTTGTGCAATCTCTTTCCCAATAGCTATGCGGGAATTTTTTATACTGACAATAATGTTGCCATTGTTTTCGGAAATAACAGTTACAGCACTTCCAACAATAAACCCAAGTGTTTCTAAAAATTGCCTAATTTCAGCAGTCCCACCTATTCTTTTAACAATATTAATCTTGCCTGCAGGAGCCAGTACTAAGGGCATATTTTCACCTCGCTTTTTAATTTAGCAACAAATTGTCAATAGGTAATTTTAGCCATAAAAAAGTTAGCCCACGCTAACTACTAGTTATATTAGCATAGGCTAACTCGGTTGTCAATAAAAATATTATATAAATCTTTTAGCTCTTGTTTACTATACAAAGAGCCAACTTCCGTCGGTTGCGAAATATAAACCATTTTGGGTTGAACTCAGTGTTCACGATTAGGGTTATTTTTATATTGACAATAATGCTTTTCTATGTTAACTGCTGAAAGTTTTCCGCCTTGAGCCGGAATAGTTAAAACCTTATGACCGGTGTGCTCAATAGTTCCGGCTTCATGAGTATTTATTTCGCTAGTAACTATACAAAAAAAGTATAAAAATATAAGGTATTAGCTAAAAGCTAATACCTTATATTTTTTTATGTAAACGATAACCAACGCCACGCACCGTTTCTATGGCATTAGCTATGTCTGGGGAAGACTCTAATTTAGCCCTTAGATGTCTTATATGAACGTCCACGGTTCTAGTATCACCATAATATTCATAGCCCCAAATATTTTCCAACAATTTTTCGCGGCTGAAGGCTTGATTGGGATTTTGCACTAATAGACACAACAGTTCAAATTCCTTAAGAGTTAATTCTAACTTCTTGTCAGACAAATAGGCTGCGTAGTTAGTCAAATTTATTACTAAATTGCCAAAAGACAATTCTTTGCCCACGTTATCAGGAATAACAACTCGGCGTAATACGGCTTTAATACGCGCTATAAGTTCACGAGGACCAAATGGCTTAGTTAAGTAGTCATCAGCCCCTAGCTCTAGCCCTATAACACGATCGACTTCTTCGCTTTTAGCAGTTAACATAATTATGGGTATGGAAGAATTAAGCTGGTTTCCTTTTAATTTACGGCAGACATCCAAGCCATCAATGACCGGCAGCATTAAATCCAAAATAACTAAATCAGGCCTATGGGATGCAATGAGTTCCAACGCTTCTTTGCCATTAGTCGCTTCTGTTACAGTATAGCCTGCTTTTTCTAAATTAAAGCGTACTAGAGTTCGAATATTTTCTTCATCATCGACAACAAGAATTTTAGGAATATTAATCATCTCCTCCAAAAATTTTATACTTAAACCCTCTAGGCACATTCTTGGTAATAAAAGCTAAATATTGGGGGGATGTAAGGAGTATGCCTTTGCGTATATTGTAGCTTTTAAATTTAAAAAAAACAATCTAATCAAGAAGATATTAACATAAAATTAACAATTACATAATATTATCTTAACGTTAATTTGCTATAGTTTGCGTAGTTGTGAAGGAGGAAATATGGAAAATGCGATAGAAATAAAAAATTTATGCTTACATTATGGTGAACATCAGGCGTTAAAGAATATCAATATGCATATACCTAAAAAT
>JAQVYX010000139.1 GCA_029004715.1 Acidaminococcaceae bacterium
CAGCGTTCAACCCTAGCCGCATGAGAAATAATATTTCTTTCCTTTAACTCATCACGCACCTTAGCTATTTGACTAGCAGATTTCATCAGTACTTTATTGCCTGGCCCATCCAAGAATGCAGCTGATTCTTTATAGCTTCCCGGTAAAATTATTAGTGGCTCCGCACGTTCGCACAAAGCTACATTTAATTTAGCAGCTACAGCACAAAAAGAAGGGACTCCAGGTATAAGTTCTGCCTTATATCCCTTAGCCAAAACCCTTTTATGTACATAAATGCAAGTGGCGTAAACTGTGGGATCTCCCAAAGTAATGAACACTACATTTTTTCCTGCTTTTAGTAATTTAACAATAGCATCAGCTCCCTCATCATGAGCTTTATCCATGGCTTTCATATCTTTTGTCATGGGCATATAAACCAAAAGTTGTTCTTTTTTTTGCAAATCTACAACCTGGCTCACAATATTTTTAGCCGTTAAAATATCATTATCTCCCTGTGGGATAGCAATAACATCAGCCTCAACAATAAGTCTTACTGCTTTCAAGGTCATCAGCTCAGGATCTCCCGGACCAACACCTACGCTATACAAAGTTCCTTCCATTTTCGGCTCCTTTCGGAAAGATGACATCATCAATCCTTGTGTTTTAGTAAATTTATTAATTGCTGTGCATCTTTGGTCAACCCCAGTACGCCATAAACATTAGAAAACATGACGGCACCTGTTTTAAGTTTGTTATGTACTCGATGCTGCATATAATAGTCAATGCGTTCCATGATATTGTTCATTACCGGTTCAAGCAGTTTTTCTCGGTTCAAAACTTTTATTGCCTCGTCAGTAGTAAGGGCATCTGCTATCTCTCGCCCTATGGATGGGTCTGCTCCCAGAAACATAGCATTAAGTGCCAGGGCTTCGGTTCGACAATCAGCGTATTTAGAATGTGTGTTCATAACTCCTTGTGCCAATTTCACCAGCTTGCCTGAATGCCCTATAAGCACCAAACTAGTAAAACCGCAATAGACAGCATAATCTAAAAGTTCCCCTACAAAATTGCTGCAAGTTATATGTTCACTAATGTCCAGTCCTAGAATGTCCCTGGCATAATCTTCGCCATAATTTCCAAAAAATACTAAAAGATTGTTATTACCCTTACTCTTTTGCACATCCATTTCCACCTGCATTGTTTTTATCAATGCAGTTTCACTCATAGGTTCAACAATCCCGCTAGTCCCGAGAATAGATAATCCTCCAACAATGCCAAGACGTGGATTAAAGGTTTTCTTAGCAATTTCCGCCCCTTCCGGAATAGAAATTGTAATCTCTAACCCTGCACTATAGTGATATTTTTCACATACGCCACTAACCTCTGTACTTATCATTTTAAGTGGTGTAGGGTTGATGGCCGGGCCGCCAACTTGGCAAGATAATCCTGGTTTTGTTACTTTACCGACACCTATTCCCCCCAAAATCGTGATACCGGTTTCAGGGGTTTTCTTTACTTTTGCATAAATTAGTACACCATTAGTATCATCATAATCATCACCGGCATCCTTACGAATAGCGCAGGTTACCGAGTCTTGCTCACGCAAAATTTCTTTCACTACCAAATTAAGCAGCACGCCTTTGGGAGTATTAATAGTAATAATATCAACATCTGCATTGGTTAAAAGCATAATTGTTGCAGCTTTAGCCGCCGCCGCGGCACAGCTGCCTGTTGTATATCCACATCGTAACTTCCTGCCATTTACAACTTGAAATTCTTTCACGACTGCCCCTTCCCTATTTGTTACATTTTTCATATGATAATTGTTCCCATTAAAAAGTAAAACCTCCGCTACAATAGCGGAGGTTGAATAGACGAACAAAACTAAACTCTGTTTAATTTTACGCATACTCCATCACTCGTGGATTGTAGCAATTCGCTCTAGGCAGGTAACTGACTTAAACCTCAAGATGGTTTTCACAGTGACGGGATCGTGTCGGACTTGCACCGACTTACCGGTTAGGCTCTTGCGAGCGCCTAAAATATGAAATTATGAAAATATTATAACATAACGCAGTTAAAAATACTACTATATATAACTATAATTTACAACAATCCGTTGCGGAAATAAGTGCTTCTATTTGTAATCCCATATATGAAAACGATATGCTCCAATAACTTTTCCTTCCGGTGTTACTGCAGGAGCTTCTATTCCACCAATATATTTACCGTCAGGAGAAATATCAACGGCCTGCATAGGTCCTTGTGTAGCAAAACGTTTGATTAATGAGCCGTCAGAAAGGTTTATAAGTATAACGCCATGAGCAGCTGCATAATCATGCGTACGCACATTTCTACCCACTGCACAAGCTACCATACCATTAGCAAAAGCAAGTTCTTCCATTGTCCCGGCTGCCTGATACTTATATTTAAAATCACCATTTAAAGCAAAAAGGAACAAGCTATTACTACCAGGATGTACCACTGGTGTAGGTAATTGCCAATTTTCGCGGTTAAAAGTATTTATTGTGGTAAATATTGCTCCTTCCGGCACAACAAAGCCATCTCGTCCGCTGGCATTAAGCCAAGCCCCTTCTATTTTTTGTGGCAATGACAAAATTCTTGTCCACAATATTTTACCATTAGCATTTAAAAGAAACGCCCGCCCGTCGCTTGAACTTCCTGCTAAATAGTTACCATCAGCAGAATAATTAGGACTGCCACGCATAACTACATTTTCAAAAGGAGCCACTATTGGCAAAGTCAATGAATGCTGTAATTTTCCTGTTTCTTTATTTAAGAAATACATAGTTTTACCATATTTCATTCCCGGTCTTATTTCATACGCAGAAGTAGCAGCAACTATTTCTCCTGTGCTATTGGAAACATCACACCAATTTACCCAAGTATCCATAACTTCTTTTTTAGGAAATTGCCACTTAACAGTTCCATCCTTGTTAAACGCACATATTTTGCCATTATATCCTCTAGAACCATCTTTGTTTAATAAATAGCGGTATGCTGTAAGATAAATATTTTCATAATCATCAACAACAATATGTACAACAGAAGGATAAGACCTCTTCCCCGGATCTGACCCTACAAAATTTTCTGTAGCATATTTCCAAACCAAATTGCCATTAGAAACTTGAATAGCAAATATTTGACCTGTTGGGCTTTGCTCTCCCACATAAACTAAGTCTTGTTTTTTACTCAGAGCCATTGTAACTAATTTACCAATACCTAACGACCTTTTCCATAGTTGTTTACCTTTGGCATCAAAGCAAAACAGTTCACCGCGTTCTGTCCCTACCAGCCAAAAATTATTACGTACAACATAACGAACTACACCCTTAGTAAATCCCATCCTGTCATAGTTTTGAATGGGTATATCGCCTAAATATACTTCCACTCCCTCAATATTTTTATGTGAAAAAAATTGCCATGGTGCTCTATCCCCTGTAATCCAAAATAAAAAAAACCATGTAAAGAATAATATTACTAAGGCAATATAACCTTTAGAATTTTTCATAAGTATAGTTTTGTCCAATCATATATATATCGTAAAGCTCCAACATAATATCCCTGTTCTGATGCTAAATAAACAATTTTACTGCTTACTGTAAGCACAACAACTAATACAATAATAGAACACATTATAAGCTCTTTTTGAGGCCAATCATATGTCTTTTTATTCGAAGTCAAAAAGAACCCCCTGCTAACTACTGATAATGCTAGGGTTTGCGCGCGTCTCAAACAACGAGCTAATAACGGATTTACCACATAGGGCAAATGCCTCCAGGTACTTTGGCGATCTATTTTGCTATTAGAACGTAAACGTAAAGCAGTTATTACCTCTCCCGTTTCTGAAGCTAATACCGGTAAAAACCGTAATGCGGTAACTAACATAAAAGCAACTTGTGGTGACAAATGCCATGCTACCAAAGCCTTTAATAACTGCCTGGGATCAGAGTTCCAACAAATCAATAGTCCCAGGGAAAGCATAATTGAAGAACGAAGACCTTGAATAGCCCCATACAAAATTCCCTCTTGATAAATAAATAAACCATTAGTTAGCGTCCCCAAAAGAGGAAAATCAGGGGAAATTAACATGACAAGTGGTGTTCTAGGGGTTTGGGCGAAAAACAAAGCTTGACTAACCATAGAACCCCACAAGCCAAGCAACAACAAAAGTGCAAATACCTGCCACTTATAAATAGATGTTTTAGCTGCAAAATGCAAGAGCAGCGTACCGGAAAAGAGCAAAAACAAAGTACGGGGGTTATCGATCGTTATAGCTAAAATAGCCACTGAAAAAAGAATACATAGTTTGCTGCGGCCAGCTATATTGCAGATAAAAGTAACGCTGGTATAGGTCCTGCGATAGATAAAATGACTCGTCTTGCGTATTTTGAAAGGTTTGATGGGCTCTTGTATTTCGACCAAG
>JAQVYX010000140.1 GCA_029004715.1 Acidaminococcaceae bacterium
AGAGACAGGAAGCGGATGAGCGTGAGTATTTTCACAATTGTCTAGTAAGCTTCTTTCTTCAAGGAAAGAAGCTTTTTTATTTTACAGTATTGGACGTACTGCTTCTCTCAAAAAGTCATTTTAAAATGGCCCTTAAAATAAAAAGTGAGTGAGAGACACTTCGAAGAACAACAAAAGAGCTGGTGCTTTTCTTAAGAAAAGCACCAGCTCTTTTGTTGTAAAATTAAACAAATTTATTATGTTTTTGGTTGGTCATCTCGTTTTGAAGGACTAACATGCACCATGCAATGTTTAACATTAGGGAAATTATGTTCGATAGTGTCATGTACTTTTTCAGCAATGTGATGAGCGTGGAATAAAGACTGATTACCATCAGCACTAATATCTATATCAACATAATACTTGCTACCAAACATACGAGTGCGTATTTCATCAATGCCGTGGACGCCATCTTGACTTAGTACATGTTTACGCATAGCTTCCAAAGTTTCTTCGTCACAAGCATGATCTACCAATTTATTAGTAGCATCGATAAAAATTTTCCAAGCAGCATATATAATCATTATACAGATAACGACAGAAGCTAAGGAATCCATAATAGGATAGCCCATCATGGCGCCACCTATACCTATTAAACTGCCGATGGAGGATAATGCATCGCTACGGTGATGCCAAGCGTCAGCCATAAGAGCACCGGAATTAATTTTCACAGCAGCGCCTTTTGTATACCAAAACATAGCTTCTTTGACAACGATAGAAATGACGGCGGCTACCAAGGCAATATAAGTAGGTGCCTGCAGATGTTCATAGTTGTCAGAAAAAATATTTTGCATACCTTCGTAACCAATGCCAATACCAGTGACCAAAAGCACAAAGGCTAAAACCATCGCTGCAATGTATTCTAATTTTTCATGGCCATATTGATGAGTAGAATCAGATGCCTTGTTAGAAAGGCGAATGCCTATAATAACAATAAAAGTACTAAAAACATCAGAAGCCGAATGGATAGCATCCGAAACCATAGCGGCAGAATGACCGATAATGCCGGCTACTAACTTAAATGCAGAAAGCAAGATGTTTATTGTAATACTAATATACGAGACATGCATAGCCAAGTCTTCATTTAATTGAGCTAAGCTTTTACTTTTCATAGTGAAACCCCTTATTTTTTATTTATCTCTTGGGGTATTTTGGATACAAAAATACCCATGGAACATACTACTGTCCCACAGGTGTTTTAATTTAAACCCGTTGCCATTCGGCCCGGCCAACATAAATCATAAAAGATTTACCGCCTGATCAGTTTGTACTGTAGTTTATTTAAGCAGCGCAAAGAGATTATTATTATATTAAACTTTGTTACACGATATGTCAAGTATTATCATTCTTGACATATCCCCTATAGGGGGTTATAATAACAACACAAAATAACCCCGTGAGGGGGATAAGTAATGGGGTATAATTATGGAATATGGTTATAAACATAGCAAAAAGATAGTAAACCGTTTAGCACGTATTGAGGGTCATGTACGCTCGGTTAAAGAAATGGTAGCTGAGGGCAGGGACTGTTCGGAGATTTTAACCCAACTAGCGGCTGTGCATCAGGCGATTGAAAATACTACCAAGGCATTTTTGAAAGAACATATGGAACATTGCGTAACTAAGGCTATTCGCGAAGGCAAAGAGGAAGAGGCTTTGGCAGAATTAGAAGTGGCAATTGATAGATTCCTGCGTTAAGAAAAGGAGCCAACAAATGACAAATGTTGAGAAACTAAAATCAATTAAAGATGCTTGCGGAAATGCTTGCCATAAGGAACATGAGGAACATAGTCATGTTCATGTACCTACGCCCCATGAACATCATATTGCAGGACATCCTGAGGATTGTAGGTGTGAGGCCTGTCATCCTCATGAAGACTATTGTGATGTTTGCGGAGAGAGTTTAGCCAACTGTACTTGTAAAATGCCGGATGCAGATGTACCTAAAAAAGTATATATTTTGGAAAATTTGGCCTGCGCAAATTGTGCGGCTAAAATGGAACATAAAATTCAAGAATTACCGGGAGTAAGGTATGCCAGTATTAGTTTTGCTACTAGGCAGTTACGTTTATCTGCTGCAAATCAGGAGACATTATTATCGGAGATTCAGGAGATTTGTCAATCTATTGAATCAGGGGTAGTTATTATTCCTCGGGAGTCTACATGTACGTTTTCAGAGAAAAAGGCTTTAACCGCAGCTAGCAAAGTAGCTACGAAAGAAAAAACAGCAATTATTCCAAGAAAATTAGGCGAAATTCTTGTAAGCGTATTACTGTTTTTATTATTCTTTTTTGGCTCTATAGCAGAGCCTGTAAAATTTTATGGTTTTATCTTGGCTTATATTATATTAGGGCATGAGATTTTGTATAGTGCCTTAAAAAAATTATATAAGGGTAATATAATGGATGAGAATTTCCTTATGATGGTGGCAACTATTGGAGCTTTTGCCATAGGTGACGCAGCTGAAGCGTTGGGAGTAATGCTTTTTTATCGTATAGGAGAATATTTTGAAGAACGAGCAGTAGAAAAAAGCCGTGGTGAGATTATTGGCGTCGTGGACATGAGGCCGGAAGTGGTTAATTTACTTATCGGGGAAGAAGTCAAGATAATACCGGCCGCGGATGCTAACGTTGGTGATATACTTTTAGTACGAGTTGGGGACAGAATTCCCCTAGACGGAGTTATTATCGACGGAGAAAGTTTGATAGATACTTCGCCTATAACAGGTGAACCGGTACCGGTCAAATTGGGCTATGGGGATGAAATAATTTCCGGGTGCATTAATTCTTCAGGAGTTTTAAAAATCCGTGTAGAAAAAGTATTAAAAGAATCTATGGTTACAAAGATTTTAGATGCAGTGGAAAATGCTGCGGCAGCTAAGCCACAAATGGATAAATTCATTACTAGTTTTGCCCGCATTTATACTCCGGTAGTAGTAGTTATTGCTATTTTAACAGCATTAATTCCAGGAGTTATTACAGGGGAGTGGCAAAAATGGATTTATACAGCACTGACATTTTTGGTTATTAGTTGCCCCTGTGCTTTGGTTCTTAGTATACCTTTGGCTTATTTTGCGGGGATTGGAGCTGGGGCTAAGCGAGGCATTCTTTTTAAAGGTGGTGTTGTTTTAGAGGCCTTGAAAAATTGCGCTGTTGTAATCATGGATAAAACAGGAACGGTTACTGAGGGAAATTTTATTGTGCAAAAAGTATTTCCAGCAGAAAATATAATAGCCGATGAATTATTGAAACTTTGTGCTTCTGTTGAACTTGTTTCTACGCATCCTATAGCTAGCAGTATTGTAATGGCCGCTAAGAATAAGGATATGGACCTTGTTGCACCAATAAAGGCTGAAGAGGTAGCAGGTGAAGGTATTGTTGCCGAGACCGCTTATGGACAAATACTTTGTGGTAATAAAAAACTTATGGAGCGTTATGGTGTTGATATTAGTGCTTATAGTGGTTTGGATTTTGGCACAGAAGTTTTGGTGGCAAGGCAGCAAAAATATATGGGACACTTACTTATCTCTGATACGGTTAAGCAGGATGCAGTTAGTGCTATTAATAAAATAAAAAACATGGGACTAGCTACAGCTATGCTTACAGGAGATTCGGCGGAAAGCGCGCAAGCTGTTGCTACGGAAGTAGGAGTTGATAATGTTTATGCCAGACTTTTACCACAAGATAAGTTTAATGTTTTAAATACTTTGCGCAACAAATATGGCAGTGTCATGTTTGTGGGGGATGGTATTAATGATGCACCGGTTTTAGCAGGAGCAGATGTAGGAGCTGCTATGGGCAGCGGTGCTGACGCGGCCATTATGGCTGCAGATGTGGTATTTATGAATTCAGAAATGGAAGCTATTCCTAAGGCTATTGAGATTGCTAAGTTTACAAATGGCATTGCTTGGCAAAATGTGGTATTTGCGCTAGTAATAAAAATTACTATTATGATTTTGGGTTTAGCAGGGTTTGCTTCTATGTGGATGGCTGTATTTGCAGATACGGGAGTAGCGATGTTGTGTGTAGTAAATTCCGTACGAATTTTATATAAAAAATTTTAGATACAAAGGGTAAAAGAATAGTTGTTTTTGGTAGGGTATTTAGATGGTAGGGATAGGTGGTTGTTAGGTTATTGACATTGTACCTACATATTGTTATTATTATCAGATACAATCATATATTGGAAAGATAATGATAAGGTGTAGTAAAAGTACGGGTTCTGCAGAGAGGATATGATTTGCTGAAACATATCCGAACAATCGGCTTTGAAGTCGCCCTTGAATTGGCAAGGTGAAGTTAGTAACTTTGTCCGTGATGCAC
>JAQVYX010000141.1 GCA_029004715.1 Acidaminococcaceae bacterium
ATTATCTTGTTAGCGGTACTTTTCCCCTGGATTATTCCTGCTGGTCACTATGTGCGCATAGCTAACACTCATGGTATAAAAGTTGTTGATCCTACACAGTTTAAATATATTGCAGGTTCG
This sequence comes from Acidaminococcaceae bacterium, assembly GCA_029004715.1. Lineage (GTDB taxonomy): Bacteria > Bacillota > Negativicutes > Acidaminococcales > Acidaminococcaceae > JAAYAE01. Next base: position 121 of record JAQVYX010000141.1, read on the forward strand.
CCGGTCAATCCCTTTATGATTCCTATGTATATTGAGAAGGCCTTTGTTAAAACTATAGATATCTTGCTTGTGATTTTGTTTTCCGGCGGCGCTTTTCATATTTTAACGGAGACAGGGGCATTGCAGGCTATTATAGCTAAAATGGGCAAACGGTTTTCGGAAAAATTATATTTATTCATTCCTATTTTAACCTTGGTATTTGCCCTTATTTGTACGACACAAGCAGTAAATACATTTATTGCTTTTGCTCCGGTTATGGTTATGCTTGCTATGGCTATGGGCTTAGATTCGATAACCGGTGCCGCTATTATCCTTTTAGGTGGGGCTGTCGGTTTTTCTACCGGGACTTTGAATATTAGTACTACGGTTGTGGCACAACAGATTGCAGAGCTTCCTTTGTATTCAGGTCTTGGTTATCGTTCTTTTTGTTTTGTAGTTTACTACATAATAACTAACATATATCTAATCCGTTACGCCATGAAAATTCAAAAGCGTCCGGAATTAAGCCCCATGTATGAATTGGACCAACAAAGCGATTTAAAAGGTAAGGCTGATCTCAATTCTTTTGGTGAAATGAATTTGCGCAAATCACTTATCTTTTTAAGTTTGGTTGTATCCATGGGAACTATTGTCTATGGCTGTATTATGTTTAAGTGGAACATGCCGGAAACAGCGGCTATGTTCTTGGCTTTAGCCCTAGTTGTTGGCGCTATTGCAGGGTATTTACCTTCTAAAATTTCTACACTGTTCTTAGAAGACTGTAAAAAAATGCTGGCCGCAGCTATTATCATTGCCTTGGCTCGTGCGATTAGCCAAATTATGGCATCAGGAAATATTATTGATACTGTTGTACACTTTTTCGCAGGTGGGCTTAGTGTGGTGCCAAGCTCTTTACAAGGACCGGCAATGCTCTTAGCTAACACTATTATTAATGTGTTCTTAACTTCCGGCAGCGGCCAAGCAACAGCGGTTATGCCCATCATGACTCCTTTGGCAGATTTAGTAGGCATGACAAGACAAACAGCAGTTTTGGCCTTTAATTTTGGTGATGGTTTTTGTAATTACATTTTGCCTACTTCTACGGCCCTTATGGGGAATATTAGCGCTGCTAATATTCCATATGACCGTTGGATGCGTTTTATGTGGCGATTGTTTTTAATTTGGTTTGTTGTAGGTGCTATTTTACTAATGGTAGCTCAGGCTATACATTTGGGACCCATGTAAGGGAAGGAGAACACTATGAAAAAAGAGCTGTTCGCTAACATTGATAGTCAAAGAACTTCTTTAATTAATATGGCAGATGTCATTTTTGATAATCCGGAATACGAAGGGGAAGAAGTATTTGCTGCCGGTTTAATTACCCAATATTTAAAAGATAATGGGTTTAAAGTAGAAATCGGTATTGCTGATTTTCCCACTGCTTTTAAAGCTGTTTATGCCAATGGTATTGGCGGACCAACTATTGGTATTTTGTGTGAATATGATGCTTTGCGTGGATTGGGTCATGGTTGTGGACATCATATGCAAGGTCCTGGATGTATAGGTGCAGCAATTGCGTTGAAAAATATATGTATAGACGCACCGTATACAATTATTGTTTATGGTACACCAGCAGAGGAAACTCTTGGTGCTAAATGTGTTATGCTGCAAAAAGGCTGTTTTAAGGAATTGGACGTGGCCTTTATGATGCATGGGGGTCCTAACACTTGTACTGATATTAAATGCTTGGCTTTGTCTACTTTTCAAGTTGTCTTTAAAGGCAAGGGTGCCCATGCGGCGCTGGCACCAGAAAAAGGTAGAAGCGGTTTAGATGCTTTGATGATTGCTTTTAATGGTATAGAATTCCTTAGGGAGCATGTGCCTGAAGATGTGCGTATGCATTATACTATTACTGAGTTGCCAGGGCCTATGAATGTTGTTCCCAAGAAAGCAGTGGGAGAAGTTGCTTTACGCTCTTTTTCTAAAGAAACATTAAATACAGTTGTTTTGCGTTTTCGTGATATAATAAAAGGAGCGGCATTAATAGCTGGAGTGGATTATGAACTAACCCAAAAGAGTGATTTATATAACAAGATACCGGTGTTTAGTTTAAATGAGCTGCTTATGAATAACGCGAAAATAGTGGGAGCACCACAATTAGCACCACCCAGAGAGAAGACAGGTTCTACAGATTTTGGTAATGTAATGTATGAAGTCCCCGGTTCTTGCATTAGGGTAGCTTTTGTGCCTGAGGGCACATCTTCTCATACCCAGGAGTTTGTAGATGCAGGTAAGAGCGAAGCTGCTCATAAATGTGTTATCTATGGAGCCAAGGCTATTGCTGGGGCTGCCTTGGATTTAATAGAAAATCCAGAAAAAATGGAGGCAGTAAAAAAAGAATTTGCCTTTAACAAGGCGAAGTATAAATAAGAGTAAAAGAAGCGAAATTAATACTTGCTGATTATAGGCTGTCATACATGTCAAATATACATGTATGGCAGTCTTCGTCTTACACCAAAGTGGTAAGGTAAAGGAGGAAATTTTATGAAAAAAAACGAATATTTAAAAGATGTAGTTTATGATGTGGTTAGCTCTGTTTTGCAGGGCATTGGCGTATATTGCTTTATCGCCAATTGTAATATCGCTCCCGGCGGAGCTACCGGTGTTGCAATTTTGGGAAACTATATTACAGGTATGCCGATTGGCTTACTAACTTTTCTCGTAAATGTTCCTCTTTTCATTATGTCTTACATGTATTTGGGTAAAGTAAGAACGTTCAAAACTTTAAAAACTGTTTTAATAGGCAGTGTTATTTTGGATCTAGTTATAGCGCCTATATTTCCTCAATATGTGGGTGATAGACTAATGTCGTCGGCTTTTGGCGGTATTCTTTGTGGCATAGGCATGGCTATGGTTTTCATGCGGGGGTCAACTACAGGTGGTACGGATATAGTTGCTAAATTGTTACAAAGAAAATATCCCCATATGCAAATAGGGTTTGCGCTAATGCTTATAGATTTAGTTATTATTGCTGCGTCAGCCGTTGTTTTTAATAATATTGAGGCTGTGTTATATGGGTTACTTTCTCTTATTTGCATGACTAAGACTATTGACGCCTTTTTATATGGTATAAATAGAGGGGCAATGGTTACTATTGTTTCACCCCGTAATGAAGAAATTGCAGAGGAAATAATGCGACAATTGGATAGAGGTGCTACATTTTTACAAAGTCGAGGAGCTTATTCTAAGAAGAGCTGTGAGACCTTATTTTGTGTTATAGAAAATAAGCAGTTTTATTTGGTAAAAGAAATTATTGACAGCATTGATGATAAAGCTTTTGTTATTGTTTCTGAAACGAAAGAAGTTTATGGGGAAGGTTTTTTGGCGGAACGGGTGGAATAGAAGAATAACGCCCTAATGTAGTGAACAAAAAACATTTTAAATAATATGGAGGAATAAAAAGTGCGCTTATGGCATGTCTCCTTAATAAAATATTTGCCCCGTCAGCAATTGTTAGGGCAGCACAGAGAATGCTGTGCTTTGCGTGGAAAAGGGTGGGGAAAGCCTCATGCGACGGTTAACTATGTGTTTCAATATAGCCCACTTATGCTCTACCAATTTCATCTATTGGTAATGCAGGAGATGGAGCAGCGTGGTTATCATGCTGATAAAATATGGCTAGACTCTAATTATCGTGGAAAATCATTGGGGTATGTAGATTATAATACGGATGGTAAAGTACTTGAGAAATATCCGGAACACGACCAAAAATATTTAACAGAGTGCATTGATAATCTCAAGGGAAAAGGCGTTGTTAGAGCAAGTGAGAAAGGACCATTTTACCCAATATAAATATTTTATAGCTGAGTTATGTTTATAACTAACTAGGCACTTTGAGTAGAAGTAGCATATATAACTTTCTATAAAAACAGAAATAAAAATCTCATTGTAAAAAACAATGGGATTTTTTGTACGTATCTTTGGATCAGATAAGTACCATGTTATAAGGCTTGTTTCATGGGATTTGGATAAAGTAAGGAAGCAGGAACAACTCAAGATGTCAAAAACTAGGAGGATCTACTTCAAACGCAGCAAAAAACTGCTACTGAGTCCGAGAAGCAAATTAAGTGACGAGGATAAGGCTGCTGTCAATGTGATGCT
>JAQVYX010000142.1 GCA_029004715.1 Acidaminococcaceae bacterium
GTATATTGGAGGAAAAAATCCAGGAGAGGAAAAAAATTACAGGCTCATGTTTGTATGTGGATATCTATCCCTCCGCCCCGAACTTTGGGCGGATGGGAACCCACGGGGGTATGAGGGGGGGGGGGGAGGGGCTTAATATATTTTTGGCGCAGGCTATAGGATTAGTATATAATATAGTTAGGTATGAGATTATATAAAGGGTAGGTGATGAGATAGAGAACACACACACATGCATTGTATGTGTTGGGCGCAAGCTATGCAAATATAGCTACGCGCACAGCGCGCACACACACACACAGCAAGCGCACAGCTTGCACGATTGGCGCACGATACGCGCACACATTAAAAAGGAGTGATTACTTTGACAGAACCAACTGAAGTCAAAAACTATACTTTACAGGAAGCTTTCGCAGAAGGTTACATCACGAATGAAAGCCTAATCGACAACACAAAAGTTATCACGGACGCAGAGGGCAAACAACTTACGCCAAGTCAATTAGAAGGTTATGCAATAGCAAACACTATCCGTATTTTCGCGCAGAACCTGCCGAACAATCCTGAAGGATTACAAGCACTCTGTGACTTCGACAATAGCTTGAGTAAATTTGGATTATCTGCAATTACACTGAAAAAAGCCGATATCACGAAAGCGGTTAACAAGCGCAGAACCATTATCCAACAGATTGTGTTCAACAAGTTCAACGATAATGAGGACATTGCAGAAATGATACGCGCCAAATACCAGATTACTGAAACCATAGCACAGATAATGGAAACCTTCAACGCACAAAGCACTACCACTGGCACAACGCAAAGCACAACCACTGATAACACTGGCGCGAAAAAATACGCGCTCAAGATTAATGGTGTACAGAAAAGCACTGGGCGCCTAAACAATAGTGATGTTGCCAATGTCCTAAAGAAAGCGGGTGTACTTGAAAGCACAGCCAATGCCAGTACTGTCAAAACCTACTTTGATATGAGTACAGCAAGCATTAACACTGGCGAAGTTATCAAAGCAACCATTAACGGGTTTGAAATTGAAATGTTAAGAACCGCATAAAACAAGCATAACCCACAAAACAAGCATAGAGTAGGCGCACAAAGCGCCTACTTTGTGCTTAACTTGTATTTTAGCCTATACCCAGTAAGAAAGACGCATTCCCGTGTGTATATGTACATGTACATGTACTGCACAGTAATTCAAACACATGATTGAGTTACTGTGGAATACATAATACATAATGAAAGTGAGGTGAAATACACATGTATAACCCAACAGAAGGAAACAAAAACATGGAAGTGGACATCAGAACAAAGCACACGGACAGACTTGCAGTAGGTACTGTGGTTGAGGGACATAACTCCCAACTGCACACACCAAAGAGCTGTACAAAAGAACAGCGCAACGCATACCAATCCATATGCAACACACTCGGAGTTAAGTATCACAATAACCTGTGCTTTATCTGGGGGAGGTATTGCATATAGTGGCTAACAACACACAAAAAAACGCACACCCTGCTCAATGCGGGGCGTGTGACTTTTACGACATTTTTACAATACTTAACGGAACGGAGTACGGGTACTGCCCTAACGCGCAGGACATACGCGCGGAACAAAGCCAAATCTGTGAGCATTACAGTAATGTAGACATTGAGCTTGGTGCGCTTGGGTGCGCAGGAAGGGACTAAAGTATATTACACACAAATGAGGAGGAATAATAATGCCAGAAGTAAAACACATACACTGTATTGATTGTGCAAAGTACACCGCTGAAGGTGCATTTGATGGTAAGTGCGGTGAGTGGGGGACAGTGCGTAAAGCGCACCAAAATATTGAAGGATGTCCACACTATGCACCGAAAACTGCATATGATGACAAACTTGACGCGCCTGTAACTTTTCCTGTTAAACCTGCGTTTAAGTACAACGACATAGCGCATACACCTGGCGAGCTTGTGCTTGAGGACGAGCATGTGCGCATAGAGTGTGTTGGTAAAGACACCATTAAAGTGAAGATGAAGAATGGCATGATGTCACACATATACTTCATGTTGAATGAAACTCAATACAAGCAGAAAGTAAAAGATTGGGTGAAGGAACACAGACCAGACATTGACATTTAGTGTTACTCTGTTAGATGTACCACAAATAGTGCGGTGTATCATCATGCACCGCATTTTTTATGGTATGCAAACACAAAGGAGGTGAGAAGTAAACATGCCTGACAACAACGACAACAACGCGGTAATCATGTTTGAGATTACAGAGAAGGCAGCGATTGAGTTTATGCACATTGCAGAGCAAATCATGGCGGAGTATCGTGCTAATAAATTAACTGCTACAGAAATGCTTGACCAGATGGGTGATGAAGTAGTAAATGCATACGATAGGAGCTTGAGCTACAATGAATAAGTACACAATATACCATAAAGATTTCTATGAGTGCGACACGTGTGGCACTTTATTTTTGCGCAAAGGAGAAGCTACTGCGTGTGAGGAGTTGCACCAGTGGTATATCGAGGAAGTGGAATGTGCAATTCGTAAGTACAAGACGCGTTCCAGTAATGCAAGTACAGTAGAAAGGACAAACACATATGGAAAGACTGCCAACAAGTTATATCCAGTACACTGTATGTGAGGATATAACTGACGCATACGAACTTGCTATTGCGTGTATAAATTTTTTATCCGAGCACCATGCGAAAGCGCACGAGCATTTCCTTAATGAGTGGTCTGATGAGTATGCAAAACCACATGGTAAAGCATGGATGTTGGACGAGTTGTTTGACACAATGAATAAGATTGCGCCACCATATACAAAGTTTGGTGTGCACCCGCACATACAAGCGCATGGCTTTTGGCTAATCACAGGAGGTGTCGTGGAGTGAACAAGACCTGTGAAACATGTTTGTATAAAAGCGTAAAAGATATATGCGGTTTGTATGACAAACAGGTGTATATTATTTGTGTTCTGCCATGCGGTCACTTTGGTGAGTGCATAACGGGTTACATGTACGCTTGTGTAGACTACAAAGAAAAGAAGGAGGTAATACACAGTGGATAATGCTCGTGAAAATATAGAGCCTATTGTAGTAACAACATACAACTGCGCAATTTGTAAGCAGGGTTTCCCCACAATAGAAAGCGCCGTGATGTGCGCTAAAGCGCACAGAAAACCATTGAAGATAGTGGGTGTGGAGTACGCCAAGAAGTGCGCCTACCCAGACACATTGGTTGTTCAACATAGCAGTGGTATTACAGTAAGGTACACACGCAGTGAACAAATAGTTGTGTTGTTGAACAAAGAAGAAAAACTAAATAAGTAATACGCATACATGTGTAGCATGAGTAGCTTAACAACACTTGTGCTACACATATCCTATGTTTTGATAAGGTTTACTTATGGTTTACCTATAGTAAATTTTATCAAAGTATAGGCAGGATAATCATAGGTTAATGTAGAATACTATACTAATACCAAAGTGAAAGGAGGTGTATGTACATGGCACAGGACACTGGAAAATATGTGTGCGTCAGAGATTACAGAACGAATCCTAACATAACCGATAATCAGAACAGATTACAGGAAGCAATGTGGAATTTGTACAATGAAGCGCGTTGTGAGTACATTAACAAAGAACCTAATGCGCCGCGCAGAGATGACTTAATCTACATGTATCTCAATCTTGTAGAACGCAGACGCAAGGAGCACTTGCTTGTTGACGAAGATTTCATCATTGAAGACGGCGACTTGTATGGTATCGACTACACAAAACTGTAAGGAAGGTGGCGCATTGTGATGTATGGCAGTGCATGTATTGGCGTGTGTACAAAAGAGTTTTACGCATACCAATTACTTGAAGCCGTTGCGCGCACAGACACATACCGCCACTCTCATGCAAAGTGGAAAAGGGACTTTGCATATGAGCAGGAACAATACACAGAAAAGTTATCCCGTATGCTGTACGACTATATTGTATTGGCGTCGTATGGTGAGGCACGGCACGCTTATGGTAGGTGCGCTACCACTATTGATGGTGTGCCGTGCGGTGGTAGCCGTACAGGGTCGTACAATAAAGTAAGAGCGTACGACCCGCGTATTGTTTTAGAACGCACCAGTGAATTGTTTAACGCATACCACTGGAGTGGCTCATTTGGGGGTAAGTCGTGGGGTAAGATTGCAAATGCAGGTTTACTCTACGGTAGTATGCC
>JAQVYX010000143.1 GCA_029004715.1 Acidaminococcaceae bacterium
AAGTCCTAGTACCCCTGCCATTACAAAGTCGGCTCTCAGCCTTGCGTTGAGGGCTTTTTAATTTGTGGTAGCAACGGAAACCGTGTATTAAAATACCCCAAATGGTAGCAACGTGGTAGCAACGTCCTAAAAAAACAGACCTCGCGTGAGGCCTGTAGCTAAATTGCATATATTTCTTTGATCTTAGATAAGGTTTGTTTGTCATAACCTTTTATGGCATGTCCATATACTTTCAACGTTATACTTGGATCTCCATGGCCAAGGCGTTTAGATACTTCAATTAATGGAATACCTGCAGCCAGGAGTTCAGTAGCATGAGTATGTCTTAACTTATGAATGCTGCGGTAAGGAACTTCACAATATTTGAGTATCCGATGCCAGCTAGTGTTTACGTTAGAGGGGCTTAAAGGCCTGCCATTTTTGCTCAAGAATATATAATCATTACCGTTAAAATCAAGCAAATTCCGTTTTTGAAGGAGTTTATCTATGACTGCGATAGTTTCCTCAGGCAACGCAATTTCTCGATAGCCAGCTTCGGTTTTGGGCGGATTTTCAATAAATTTATCGGGTACGCTCTTACCTATGTATTGTAAGTTGCGGTCTATCTTAATGGTTCCTTTGTTCTTATCAAAGTCCTTGGATTTTAATCCGGATGCTTCACCTAATCTCATACCTGTGGTCGCTATTAATAAAATAAATGGGTACCAATGTTTAAACGGACTATCGGGTAAAGAAATTTTACCTAGAATTTTACGCATTTCAATCCATGTGAAAATTTCTACGTCCGTGTGTTTTAGTTTGGGCTTGATAATAGAATCCATTGGGTTGCGATTAACAAGTCCTAGTATAAGGGCTTTTTTAAAAGAGGCAGATAATTGAATATAAACTTTACGTTTGCTGCTTGGCGACATGACCGGCAAATTATTTAAAAATTTTTGTACCATGGGGATGGAGACATCCTGTAATTTAACGCCGGCTATTGGTTCTAATTTTGTGGCTGTTTCTTTGTACCTAATAAGAGTTTTAACCCTTACAGTGGGAGCTACGTAAGTTTCAAGCCATTCTATTATCCATGCTCCAAGCGTAATGTTGCTCGGAGGGATGTATGAATTATCAATAAAACTGGCCTTTGTCGTAGTACGCCAGACATCTAAAACATCAAAGGATTTATTCCTTTTGACTAAACGTTTACCACTAGGATCAACTAGAGCTGCAACCCATGTATTGCGGTTACTGTCAAAATAAATAGAACCTTCGTTGTTTGAACGTTTCTTAGCTTTTCTTGTGGAATTTAACATAAAAATTACTCCTTTCATATGATATAATAAAAGGGCAGACTTATGTCCTTAGTCGGGAAATAGTTTTGCACGGACCGTTCAGCGCGCCAACGCTGGGCGGTCATTTGTTATTACAGTAATGTATCAACATCTTTAAATAATGAAGGGGACATTGATAATTCCTGTTGTTCTTTTATAACAGATTTAAATTTGCTAATGTCAGAACACAGTTCCATTACGCCTTGTACTCTGCCGATTTGAAGTATCAATACGCTTCTGCCATCATTACTAAGCCATTGATGGAAACGTGCTTTTCTCTTTTTTGTTTTCGGATCGATGTTTTGTTTGTTTAATTCTTCTTTTACATAACCATATTCAATAGGTTCATAAATATACTTATTTATGAATTTACCATAATACATAGGCCTAGAACGGGATATAGTTTTTTCATTATTATATAACCTGTCTAATTCAGCAAAGAAAGAATCAGGAAATGTTAAAAGCCAGTTTTGCAATCCTTCGGCTAAATATTTTTGCAATAATATGCGTAAAGCATCGTGTTTTCTGTCATATTGAAAGCCTGTGGCTTCGTCTACTAAAGCATCAATACCAACATCAGCCAAGGCACTTAAAAGAATTTCGGCTTGTAAAGCTATTTTTTGTTGGGAACGCACTAAACTATTATTTCTGCGGGCTTCGAGGTAAATATCACAAATAGATGGAAGTATTGTTGCTAAGTAACCTGTTTTGACCGTGGAACCATCCATATAGGAAATAGGCTTGGTCCTTGCCAAAAACTTAGGCGAAATGTAGGGTTCAAGGTTCTTGGCAGCAATAAAAGGCGGTAGTTTGGTCCCATCAATTTCCAAACGGTTATTCATGCCTTTTCTGCTTCTTCCAAAGGCATCAAAAATTGATTTTGCTGTTAGAATTCTTTCGTTATTATCTAATACGGCACAATCTAATTCCAATGTACCAATAGGTAATTTGCCGGTGTACTTTGCAAATGGTAAGGTTTCTTCTTTTGTCATAATAATATCCTTTCTGTTAAACCGATCAGCGTTGCCGCGCTGGGCGGTCATTTCTTATTGTAGCTTTTTCAAGGTATCTATGCTTTTTTGATTGCCAGAAAAAATGCTGTTTAATTGGTAAATAGCTATTTGGTTTAACCGGAATAGTCGCTCTGCCGAAGATAGTCCTTCCCTAATAAATTCAGCGTTCATCGTTTCAAGATTTGATAACACGATTAATTGCTCTATGGAAGCGTTATCTCTTATATTACCGGCTTTTGGATATTGAGTGCGCCACTGTTTTGCCGTAATGCCAAACAAGGCCGTATTTATTAAATCAGCTTCGCTGGCATAGGTATAACTAATCTGAACTTTTGTTAAATTGGGAGGTATTAAATGTGCCTTTATTGCATCGGTATGTATTTTGTAATTTGCCTTGGTTATTTCTCGCTTAACGTTCCAGTCAATGGCTTGGGCATGAGTCTCATCCGATTTAAGGCGTTGATAGTCTTTTATAATATAGAGTTTAAATTCCGGTGATATCCATGACGCAAATTCAAAAGCTATATCAGAATGAGCGAAAGTGCCACCGTATCGGCCTGACTTTGATTTAATACCAATAGCGTTAGTAGTTTCGATCCATTTTCGAGGTGATAAAACAAATGAATTGGAACCAGCTCCTTGTTTAAACTGGTCGAATTCGACCAGTTTAAAATTAGGATTATTTAGTTGTTCCCAAAGCCCAAGAAATTCAATTGTACTTCTGGCACGTAGCCAATTTTTTACAACGTCAGCAGGGAATTCTGGGTTACGTTTTTTAGCAATATCAGTCAATGAGATATAGTCAGCCGTATTAGTGCTGCTTACCCTAATTACAATACCGTTTGCTGTTATAGTTCCTTCTATCTTGTCCATTCGGTCTTCATCACCTTTGCACAGACCGTTCAGTGTTGGTGCACCGAGCGGTTATTTTTTATTAAAAAGTTTATAATCAAAAAAGTGCTGTTTATTTTGATTAACGCAATACATAATCAAAAAAATGCCGTTTATTTTGATTAACGTAGTACATAATCAAAATAAATAATGTTTTTTGACTTAAGTATCTACTATTGATAATAGGTCAGCACATAAAAAGGAATTATTTCCTAATACTTTATTTCACCAATTCGTTCTGTTTAAACTGTTCGGTGAATTTTTGCATTAGCGGGGGAACCGCATCCCTTATAGCTCTAACTTCTGATGTCGCTTTCCCCATTGCGCTTAAATGATCCATATAGGCTACCTCGGACGTTGATACATTTACAAATTTGACCGTCATGCCTAATGACACATCAAAAGATATTCCCATAAAAGTCGTAGCAACTTTTAAATTGTCTTTATCGTAGTCAACAAGAAGAATGTAATCTAAGTTTTGTTCCTTGCCAAACTGCACTAATTTTTCCGTTGTAAGGTCCTGCTTAGAGTGTATTTTCTCCTTATCTACAAAAATCATAATAGATTTCCTCAATACTGTTGAAGGAATGTACTCAAACCTATTGAGCCTATTTGCGTGGCTAAATAATTCGTCCATTTTTTGGCTGGCTAAATTTTTGGAATCTTCATCACCGTACATTTGCCGGTAAGAAATTAGGCTAACAACACCAACCCTAGGTTTTTCATTAGCCAATGCAAGAGAGGGTATAGCAATCAGCAAACACATAAATAACAAAATAATTCTTTTCATCATAAATACAACGCTTCCTTTTTATTGATGTCTAATTTTTTCTAGCTTACTAACATTTTCAACATCACCAAAATCCTTCTCATGTTTAAGCTCATGCTTATATGTTTCTATATTTTCTTCGCGAGTCAGGCGTGAATTAAGGATACAGAC
>JAQVYX010000144.1 GCA_029004715.1 Acidaminococcaceae bacterium
ATAAAATTAAACCAGTTGAATAAAAGTTAGATATGAGTGAATATCCGCGTTTTTTATGTTTCTAAGAATAATTAGAAAAGCCGTTTTTTATGGTAGAATAAAATTGAATAATGTGGAAAATGACGGTGAAATTAGAAAAAATAGACATATGTGTACTAAATGGTTTGCGACAAAAAGAACCGTTACCTTTGTCTGTATAAGAAAGTATAATAAAATTAGTATCGATTTGATATTATAAAGAAACACGAGTTGGAACCTATCGATTTGCATGTGAAGTTATGATAGCATTGGGGGGGATAGTATGAATGTAGGGTTAAGATGTCTTAAGCAGCGGTTGGGGATTTTTTTTATAACAGTTTTATTTTTGTTTTTTTGCACAGCAGCAGATGCCAAGGTTAAGTCAATAGATTATAGCAGGGGAGAAAATTGGGCTTATGAGGATATTGGTGCTAATAAGCCGGTGGATTTGTTTATTGTTGCACCAACAGTTGACTTTGGTACTAAAGAAAAATTAAACATGGATATGGCTGATACTAAAATGAAGGGCAATTTTTTGGGGGCTTTAAATATGGAGCGGGGGATATATGAGGATAATTGCCGTATGTATGCTCCATATTACCGTCAGGTAACCTTAAGCTATTATGAAATGGGCTTGGAAGGAAAAAAAGAAAAGGATAGAGCCAAGGCTTATCGACTTGCAAAAAATGATGTTGAGGCTGCCTTTGATTATTATTTAAAAAACTATAATCAAGGGCGCGGTATTGTATTAGCCGGTTTTTCGCAAGGATCGCAACTCGTTATTGAGCTAATGAAGGTTGTGGCAGCAGATAAGAATCTGCAAAAAAGAGTAGTGGCTGCTTATTGCCCTGGCTGGGCACTGACAAAGCACGATGTAGAAAGGTATAATTTAAAACCTGCGTTGGGTGCTAAAGATTTAGGCTGCATAGTTTCTTTTAATTCCGAGGCTGTTAATATAAAAGATTCTATGATGGTTCCTGCCGATAGCAAGGGTAAGATTTATGCTATAAATCCATTAAATTGGCGCACGGATAGCGTTCCGGCTTCGTCCCTTTTAAATAAGGGTGCCTGTTTTACTGACTATCAGGGTAATATAAAAAAAGAAATACCTTATTTAACAGGAGCCTATTTGGATAGAGAGCGCAAGACCCTTAAAGTTACTGGTGTAACTCCGAAGGAGTACCCACCGGTGCTGCCTTTGTTTGGGCCTGGGGTATATCATCTTTATGATTACCAGTTCTTTTACCGTAATCTGCAGGCTAATGTGGCTGATAGGGTTGCCGCCTATTTCCAAGCGAATAGCGGTGATTTTTGCGTTGAGAAAAAAGATTAAAAATAAAGTTTATAGATAAGTTATTGACATATGCTAGTAATGAGCATATTATATACATATGCACGAATGGGTATATGTATATGTATGCGTATATATGCATAGCAAAGGAGAATTTAATGTCATATTTAACGGAATTTTTTAAGCTTGTATCCGATGAGACACGATTGCGAATTATTGTTTTACTTGCTCAGGGAGATTTGTATGTATGCCAAATCAGCGGAACTTTAAATCTTTCTCAGCCTAAGGTATCAAAACATCTTTCAAAGTTAAGAGATTTGAATTATGTTGTTGATGAAAGAAAGGAAAAGTACATTCTGTATTCGCTAAATTTGAAGGATGATGTTATTAAAAAGTTAGTTCAAAATATTACTGAAAATATAGAACAATATCCAGTTCTTAATGAAGATAGAAAACGTTTGGCGGATAAGCAGATTCATCTGAGTCAATGTAAAACAAAACTTCCAGAATAAAAAAGGATATTAGATGGTTATATCAAAGAAGTGGTATCCGTTTATTAATTATGAAAACTGCATTGAGTGTGGTGCATGCGTTGAAAATGTAAAAATGAAGTTTACGAACAAAATACTACAAAACCAAATGTAATTAATTCAACTGGTTGTATTGATGGCTGCAGCAGCTGCTAGAATTTATGCCCAGCAGAAGCAATTGACTATGTTGGTAACAATGGAGAGCAAAAAACTGTTCAGTGTGGTTGTTCGTGAAATTAGCAAGTTAACACATAAAATTGGAGTTAATATGAAAAATCTGAAGAATTTTTGTTTCTGTAGATGGAGTGGTTCTTAATACCTTCATTTTCATTGCGTAAATATTATTGAAATGGAGGAAATATTATATGGAAGCTGTATTAAATGTTTTATTGGCGGGATGGCAAGCTTTAGTTGATTATTTGACTATAAGCCGAATAATTATGCTTATAATCGCGTTCTTCCTGTCAGGAGCAATATCACAATTTATGTCTCAAGGGGCAATAATGAAGTACTTTGGCCCAAATGCAAAAAAAGGGGTGTCTTATTTAATAGCATCTGTTTCCGGTGCAATTTTAACAGTGTGTTCTTGTTCGGTGCTTCCTATGTTTGCAAGTATCAGAAAAAAAGGGGCTGGAATTGGTCCGGCAGTTACCTTTCTTTTTGCAGGTCCTGCAATTAATATACTGGCAATCACATTTACTTTTAGCTTGCTTGGTGTAGATATTGGATTTGTTAGAGTGTTCGGTGCTGTTATTTTATCTGTTGTTATAGGCTTCATTATGTATCTACTATTCAACAAGAGTGAGGTGATTGATGCAAATGCGGCAATGTTTAACATTGAAGATGATCACAGCAGGAAGGCTTGGCAAAACATATTGTTTTTTGTCACTCTTATAGCTATTTTGGTGTCCGGTGTAAAACATCCTATTATTACTGTAATATTTGCAATTGGTCTAGTTGTAGAATTGGTTTTATATTTCAAAAAAAATGAGTTAATTGACTGGTGCAAGGCAACTTTTGATTTAGCAAAAAAAATTGCTCCGCTTTTCATAGTTGGTATTTTTCTAGCAGGCGTTATTGAAGCAATTATACCACCCGAATTTATGGTTAAATTTGTTGGAAATAATTCTTTTGGAGCTAATGCAATAGCAGCAGTTTTTGGTGCTTTTATGTATTTTGCAACTTTAACAGAAGTTCCGATTGTAAGCAGCTTTATGTCTCTTGGAATGATGAAAGGTCCGGCAACAGCTTTGCTTCTTGCAGGTCCGTCACTTAGTTTGCCAAACATGATTGTTATTTCTAAAGTAATGGGCGTTAAAAAGACCATTATTTATGTTGGCTTGGTGGTTGTATTGTCTGCATTTATTGGAATGCTGGCAGGTTATATAATTTATATTTAATGGAGGATGATGAACATGGTAATTAAAATTTTAGGTTCAGGTTGTGCTAAGTGTAAGCAGTTAGAGGCTAATGCACAACAGGCAGTAAAAGAATTAGGCATTGAAGCAACAATTGAGAAGGTTAAAGAAATTGAGAACATCATGGAATATGGAGTAATGAAAACCCCTGCATTGGTTGTAGATGAGAAAGTGAAGGTAATGGGCAGAGTTCCTTCTGCAGAGGATATAAAGAAATATTTGTAAAATAAATTTTATTACCATAATTTACTACAAAATCAAAAAAATATTGCAGGTTAGGACTGTAATACTGTTAAGATCTGCGATATTTCTTACAAAAATTAAAGGAATATATTTTGAAGTAATATAATTAACTGAACATGTCAATAAAAAGTTGCTTTCTCTATAATAGAGTAGGCAGCTTTTTTATATATGGAAATTAATAATGTACATGTCCTCAAGAAGTTAGTTTATGCGACAAAAGGGAAGGCTCTTTTTGTCGCAAACATTTACTCACATTTACTCATTTACCTCAGGAGGTATGAGTAAATATCTGCGTTTTTTGTGTCTTTTAAAATAAATAAAAAATATGCGTTTTGGGTGAACTGGGTATGCTTAAATATGGTAAAATAAAGTTAAAAATAGAATAAATTGAAAAATATTGTGGAGGGAAGAAGAAAAGTCAGAGATTAATAACTTATTAACGATAAGCTATGAAAATAGAATGCACATTGTTGAGAATAATCTTGTTTATTTGCCGAATGTATTACGACAAACAGAACTCTCACACAATATCTGCATAACATTTTAAAGGATTACATCAAGGGGGCGCATAATTTTTTGACAATATATGTTAATCAGAGCACAATAAGTCAAATAGTTGAAAGGAATAAGCTATGAAAATTAAAGTATGTGTTGGATCA
>JAQVYX010000145.1 GCA_029004715.1 Acidaminococcaceae bacterium
AACAGCGCTTCTGCTCAATGGTCCCCAGCGTTTATCACTGGTGGCACCATGCAGTGCTATTAACGGCACGCCAACCGCTGCCCCAATATGCATAATGCCTGTATTAACCGTTACCAACAACTTAGCTTGTTTTAGAACATATACCGTTTCTGCCAAAGAGACTTTTCCTGCTAAAGAATATGCTGGCACATTATTTTTTTTTAAGGAATCGGCAATATTTTCTGCCTTTTCTTTGTCTTCTGTACCGCCTGTTAGTACAATAGTATATCCATATTCCTCAAAGATTTTTTTTGCTAATTGAACCCATTTATCATCTTCCCAACTACGCAAAATAGCACTAGCTCCTCCTGGGAACAAATGGAAAACAACATAGGAAACCTTAGGCATTTGTGATAACGTATCCTTGTCACTTACAACAATAACCGGTGCATAATTTTGTAATGGTATTTGCATATCCTGCAAAATGCTTCTATAATTATCCAGCTCGTGCATATCATCTCTATGTTCTACCGCGCTATCATAAATATAATGCCTATACATATTCTTCCTATAAAATCCGATTTTAAATTCAGCCTTTATTTTCCAAGAAATAAGCGCATTTATACGTGCCCAAGGTGCAAAATCAAAAACAATTTGGATGTTTTTCATTGTATGCAATTTCCATAAAGACGAAAGCGGCCTGGACATATTAAACTCAAAAATTTCATTAACATTAGTGAGCAGTCTTACCATAGCTAAGTTGTTTCCTGAACATACTATCGTAATGTGACAATTGGGATAAACATTTTTTAACTCGTTGATTACCGCAGAAAGCAATACTGTGTCCCCTATTGCTACCGTTTTTATTAGCACAAAATGGTAAGCGCTAAGTTTTTCATCTAACTTTGGCAAAGGGCATTTTTTATGAAAAAATCCCAAGGTATATATAAAAGGAATCCCCAACCAGTAGTCCAACTCTTTCATCATATGATTATTGCGCTCTTTCAAGGTCTTCCTCCATCCTTACCGTTAATGGTATATTGTAAGCAAGTAACCTCACTGGTTTTTATAAAAGCTTTTATATTTTCTTTCCACATATAAAAGATGCTTTACCAGCATAATATTCAACCATAGCATATGATTTTAGTATCCGATATATAGCACAATTCATTATATAGTTTTTTATAAGTTTAGTCCAGCATTGGCTGTGCGCCTAGTAGCGTCACATCTTGGGCTAGTCCTATTCCAATCATCTCTGCAATGTAACGGAAAACATTTATATAAATACCCCCATATACCTCACAGAAACATAACTTCACAAAGAATTTTTGTGTTTTATGCAAAAAATAACACCGGAAAACCAGTGCTATTTTTTATATGGTCGTGTTAAAACCATATTACCATTACTTATAATTAGAATTTATAATATTAAACTTAGTTACACTAACAACTTTATTGTGTTGAAGTAACTCACATTTTGCTTCTGCTACCTGATATCTGCGAGTACTTGCCCGTGGTAACCTTACTTCCCAGTTAACAATAAGCCTTCCTTTATTATCTATCTGCACTTTTCCATTATCTGCAAGTTCTGTCCATACTGATTTTTTACTTCCTTGTGAAGCATAGTTATCTAAGCCAGTAAATTTAACTCTAAGATTTTTTGTGTTAACCGGCACTCTGCCTCGCCCATAAAAAGATAAGATATTGGGTTGTAGATAGTATTTAAAAACACTTTGCTTAGCCAAATCTACCACTATAATACCATCTTTTTTCTGGTTAATATTTAACGAAAACCTTATTCTTTCTTGGTTGTTCACGTTTCTATAAGAACCAGCAAAAAAAGTAATTGCCACGGCAAGTAAAAAAACAACTAGTACTACTATTTTTTTATTCAAGGCCTTCACCATTTTTTTTACTAGACACTGAAATTTTACACTTAACTTTTCGGTAGCAATATAAACTCAAAACTCCCAAGCTTGAAACGATTTCTCCAACGCACCCTCCACTACAGCTACCGCATACTCCTGTGCAGCCTATTATCCCTGTATTAAATACCCCTGGTAGACTAACAGTACAAGTAGCACCAATCCCTATAAGCATTTTAGACAGTTCATTTTTCATTTGCGGTCACTGCCTTTCGTTTATAGTTAATAGCTTTTGACGGACATTTCTGCATACATTCTCCACATAAAATACATTGGTATATAGCTATTCTAGCCGTTTTATCAGTTAAATGCACTGCATCCATAGGACATTTTGCTACACAAAGACCGCAGCCTATACATTTAGTACTATTTATTTGCAACCATTTTGCGATACCAAACTTTATAGCTATAACGTATAATAGCGATTGCAATGCTCCAACTGGGCAAAAAAAATTGCAAAAGCCACGCCCGCCTTTGGTGAAAATACCGAAAACAAAAAACCACAAAATTCCTGTCAAAATAAGGCTTCCAGAAAAAGCTACCGTATAGCCACAAAAAATATAGTTAATAAATAAGTCGAAAACATAAAAATTGCAATATGAACAGGCCAAATATCCTCCCCACATTGGTGCTAATAAAAATCCTGCTAGAAAACCAGCGCGCAATGCGGTCATTGGCAAATATTTAGACCATTCTATTTTTAGACTATTGGGAACTATTTTGCTTAAATATTCCGGTAATGCACCAGCAGGGCATAACTTTCCACAAAATAACGGTCCGAAAAAGAAAGCTACGATTAATAATATTATGGTACTAATTACAGCAACTGTGCCCATATAGAAAAATTTGCCATTTAAAATATGCTCAATTGGTATACGCAAGCACAATGTATGTATAGTAGGAGTATCGTGCTGTCCAAGTACAAATAAAATAGCCTTCTGAAATAAGGCAAAGGGGGCAAAGAACAAAATAAAGCCCCAGATGTATCCTATGATGCGTTTAAAATCATTATTAATATAATTCATATTAAATTCC
Organism: Acidaminococcaceae bacterium; assembly: GCA_029004715.1. GTDB lineage: Bacteria > Bacillota > Negativicutes > Acidaminococcales > Acidaminococcaceae > JAAYAE01. The sequence goes on from JAQVYX010000145.1 coordinate 2,940, forward strand.
TTTAAAATTCAAATTGTAACCCCAGGGTATATGTGCGGCCTGGAGCAGCATACCATAAATAATATTTTTTATCAAAAATATTATTTATACTAAATGTTGCCGAAATTTTGGGCGTAATATCATATTTCGTTCCTAAATTAGCAATTGTAAATCCATCATAGGATAAATATACCCCAGAAACATCCCCAGGATCATTTCTATCACTAATATGCTCTACATCAAAATTTGCTGTCCATTTAGCTTGATGATAGCGGATACCAGTATGAAAAATATCTTGCGGATAACCATATACCCTGTCACCATTGCTGTCTTCTACACGTTCCCATATATAGTTAAGATAACTTCCCCATTTTTTATCAAATTTGTGAGTTATATCTAATTCAGTACCAATACGTTTAGCTTTGTCTATATTTTGGTATTGCTTTTGCGTTACACCATTGACGTCTAAGGTCTTTACCGCAATTAAATCGTCAGTATTGGCATGATATAAATTAATGTTTAATTTTGTTTTCTTACCAAAATTCTTCTTCATTCCAATTTCAAAGGTATTTGTTTTCTCTGGTTTTAAATCAGGGTTGCCAATATAACCATTGCCGAACTCGTTATCGTCAGTTCTATATAACTGATACAGGGATGGTGGATTGAAAGAATGTCCATAAGAAATATAATATATGGTAGAAGTATCTTTTTCATATTCAAGCGATAATTTTGGACTCAACTCATTATAAGCAGCCTTATCGTATTTTGTCATCCCTGTTGTTTTTCCCCAGAAATAACCATCATATTTTTTATAATGATCAAATCTAATACCACTATAGGCCTTCCACTTGTCAGAAATTTTATATTCATCTTGCAAAAATAGTGCAAAATTCACATCTTTGCCCCCGGTTATACTATTGACCCCAGTAACAGATGTATAGTCATTCCAATGAGACAACGACGCACCTGTCCTTGTCATTTCATCTTTCTGCCAGCTGCCTCCCGCTACAACAGTATGCCGAAAAGATTTATCCCATATTTTCTGAAAATCAATCTTATAAGATTTACTGGGATAAGAAATATCATTGCCCGCTGTATTACCATTAAAGTAACTACCCGTAGAATACCCGCTATCTTTTACATCAGTAAAGCCGGCATTA
>JAQVYX010000146.1 GCA_029004715.1 Acidaminococcaceae bacterium
ATGCGATTTGACCCGTAGCCAAGTCTTACAATAGCACTGGCTTCATTCCCATTTACGGTTTCTGTAATTTTACCAGGAGCATCTAGCACTTCTATTATACATTTTCCTAGATAAATTTTCTGCCCTTGAAGCATATTTTTTTGTTTTGCTTTATTTTTTATATTATATAATAAAGCTACTACCTCAGGGCACGGTTTTTCTAAAGGAAGCAAAACCGTATCTATTGGCATAAGCTGTGCTAGTCTAGCTGCCCCTCCGGCATGATCTAAATGACCATGGCTAAGCATGAGTACATCTAACTTCTTTATCCCTAAATAGCGCATTACCGGAAATACAATTCGTTCTCCCGTATTAAAATTACCCTTAAAACCACCCGTATCTATTAGTATAGTTTTTTTCTCCGGTGTTATTATTAAAGCACTATCTCCTTGACCTACATCCAAAAAATATATTTCAAAGCGTTGAGGTACAAAATAACCCTGTGCTTGCTGTCCTAATAAAACTAGCAAGCATAAGGTTCCACAAATTTTCCGCGCTTTTACAGAAAGATTATGAAGAGGATAAAATTCAAATATGATCCACAATGTTAAATAATACACTAAAGCCATATAAACCGGTGTTTTGGGTATAGTTATAGTAGCCCAGTCCCAGTTAGCTATCCAATTAGTAATATTAAGGCAAGGCCACAAAACAATACTAGCCATTATAAGAATTATTGTTCCTATCGGCGGTAATATGAAACTAAAAACCAGTCCTAGTAAAGTCATGATCAGCAGCACTTCTATAAGCGGAACCACTACTATGTTAGCAAACAAAGAACATGGTGATAGCTGGTGAAAGTAATATACCAAAAAGGGAATTACCGCTATTTGTGCTGCTAGACAAACTGCTAAAGAATCTACGATAAAAGCTGGCCAACGGCTACTAAAAACAGATCGTATCTTGGGCATTATATAAATTAATCCTGCTGTCGATAAAAAAGAAAGTTGAAACCCAATATCTTGTATCCACAGTGGCCGATAACAAAGCATTAACATAACGGCCCCTGACAAAATTGCGCCTCTATCTGCATCTTTGCCCAACATTAGCCCTAATAACATTGCAAGACCCATGATCACGGACCGCAGTACCGGCGGAGAAAACCCGCACAAAAGCGCGTATCCACTAATAACTATAGCCGCAACAATAAGGCCTGTCTCTTTGCGTACTCTGCCATAATTTAATGCTGCCAAGACAAATCCAATTAATAAGGCGATATGACTGCCTGAAACAGACAAAATATGTACAATTCCCGTAGTAGAAAAACTATAAATAATGTCATTTTCTATACCCTCATAACCCCCTAAAACCATACCAGCTAGCACTGCACTATCACGATGATCCATAGTTATATTAAGTTTTTTCCGCATAGCAATGCCTACGTCCGCCACATAGGCTAGCCAAGGCTTAACTAAAGGTTTGTAAATAAGCGCTGTAGCTTTAACACTCATCCGTCCACCAATATCTTGTATTTTTGCTGTTTGTTCACTATCAAATACTCCTGGATTGGCGAACCCTGTTATGGGTAAAAGCATTCCTTGTGCTGTGAGGTTTCCATAACGGGGAAAATCTTGGCGTGCAGGAAAGTTGCTTATAGATAACTTGATAAGGCCCTGTACAGCTGTTTTTTTGCCTTGTACATTTACCCCTTTTGCAGTTAATTGCAGGTTTATAGTCCCGTCGTCTCTTTTTTTTACAGTACCAGGTATAATTTCTCCTTGTACGCACAAATTAGCCTGGGTAAAGTTACTAATATGGTTAATCGGCACTATATTTGCGTGATTACCCATAAGTCCACCTGCGCTAAATAAAAATAAAGTAGTAAAGCCCAAATAAGCCTCTTTCCTAAATTTAAAGAAAAAGGTGGCTATACTACTTATTAAGGTCACACTTATAAAAATCTGCCAAAATAACGTCGGTAAATCCAAAACTATTCCTAAATAATCTCCCAGGCAAAAAACTATTCCTCCGGTAAAAATAAAACTCATTTTACACCTCCAGAAGTTCTTGCATAGCAATAAACTTGCTATGTCCGATGCCTGAAATCTGCATTATGTCTTCAATTACCTTAAATTTTTGCTTTGCTCGGTAAACTATTATTTTTTTCGCCGTTGACTCACCTATTCCAGGTAATGTTTCTAACTCCTTTTGCGTCGCGGTATTAAGATTAACTTTATTATCTCTTATATCGTTGTCATTTGCCGGCAGCTTATTTCTATGCAAAGCCTTATATTTAGACGCAGCTATTGAATGGTCTTTCCCCTGTTCCCTCTCTTTTTTTTGCTTGGCAGATAAAAAAGGTACATTTACTTGCGTACCATCTTTGCATTTTTTTGCTAAATTCACCTTATTTTTATTGGCATCTTCGCTCATTCCCCCTGCTATAGCAATAGCATCTACAGCTCTAACGCCTGCCTCTACTTTATATATTCCCGGATTTTTTACCGCACCGCTGATATATACAGTTATCCCTTGTAGCTTTTCCGGTTCCGACAACTGTCGTTCCGCACTTACTGCCGTTTCTTCTAATTCTTTGGGTAAACTATCCCACAAACTAAAGCCTAAACATAATAAAACGATTACACATATTACTGCGATTTTTTTCTTCTCCCAATTGTCCATTTTATCTCCTTTTAAAATGAAAACAGACCTCCGGCAATAACACTTATAGCATTATAGAAGGAGGTCTGCATTAGCGTCGTTGTGTAGTGTGTGTGTGCAACCATATTTAATTGTAAAATTATATTAACATTAGCCTTTTACCACGATATTAACCAAACGTCCAGGTACAGCTATTATTTTAACAATTTGCTTATCACCAATAATAGCTTTGATATTCGCGTCAGCTAAAGCATATTGTTCCAACTCCTCTTTCGTTGCCTCAGATGAAACTATGATACGGTCCTTGCCTTTACCATTAATTTGTAAAAGAATTTCCACTGTTTCTACCTTCATAGCTTCCTCATCATACTTAGGCCAAGGTGCTTTGTGAATCGGCCTATTAGCATCAATAGTCTTATTCCATAACTCTTCCGTAATATGAGGGACAAATGGTGACAATAAGCGCAATAGCGCAGAAATTGTCTCAAAAATCAAACCTGCATTAACCTTTTTCGCAGTATCTTTATAAGCATACAAAGCATTAACCAATTCCATCATTGAACTGATTGCCGTATTAAAATTGAAACGTTGCTCAATATCGTCGGTAACTTTCTTAATACTGGTGTGTAAAACTCTGCGTAATTCTTTGTCTTCCTCATTAAGATTATTAGTATCATACTCAGTTACATGCTGCGCCAATTGACTTTCAAAATGCGCCACAATACGCCATACTCTATTCAAGAAACGGAAAGAACCTTCCACGCCCTGATCACTCCACTCCAGCTCTCTTTCCGGAGGAGCAGCAAACATAATGAATAAACGAGCAGTATCTGCACCATATTGAGAAATAATTTCTTCAGGTGAAACCACATTGCCTAAGGATTTGCTCATTTTTGCACCGTCTTTAATAACCATACCTTGAGTAAGCAAATTAGTAAAAGGTTCGCCGGATTCTACTAAACCTGCATCACGCAAAACTTTCATAAAGAAACGAGAGTAGGGCAGATGCAAAATAGCATGTTCAATACCACCAATATATTGATCTACAGGTGCCCAATGATTAACTGCTTCTTTACTAAAAGGAGCTGTGTCATTTTTAGGATCCGTGTATCTTAAATAGTACCAAGAAGAACACAAGAAGGTATCCATGGTGTCAGTTTCTCTTCTAGCCGGTCCGCCACATTTAGGACAGGTACAGTTCATAAAGCTTTCAGAAGTAGCAAGCGGTGAAACATTACCACTTTCAAATTTCACATCTTCAGGCAAACGCACAGGCAATTCTTCTTCCGGCACTAATACTTCGCCACACTTAGGGCAATACATAACAGGGATAGGCGCTCCCCAATAGCGTTGACGACTAATTAACCAATCACGTAACCTAAAATTCACACGACGGGTGCCAATGCCCAAT
>JAQVYX010000147.1 GCA_029004715.1 Acidaminococcaceae bacterium
ATAGTTGCATCTACTAAGCCTTCGCCATTGGCAACAATATGAGCACCGGCTTTTTGTGCTCGTAAAACATCAGCACCTGCAACTAAGGCTGCGTCAACGTTGCCATTAAGCATGGCGGTTACAGAAGCAGGTATGCCCATAGAAATTAGTTCTACGTCTTTAGCTTGCAGGCCTTCTTTATCTAAGGCTGCGACTAAAATTTGATGCAGTATTGTGCCTTTGGGACCGGCGACTTTTTTGCCTTTTAGCTCAGCGGCAGTTTTAATGGCAGGGTCCTTAGCCATAATGTTAAAAGCTTTAGGAGCACGGCTATAAATACCGATTATTTTTACATCTACGCCATTGGAGGCAGCTAAAATAGCTGAAGTACCACCAAGAGCGCTGCAAATATCTAGACTGCCGGCTGCAAGGGCTTCTGTTTGCTTTGCTCCTGAGTTAATATCGGGAAAGGTTACAGCAATATTTTTCTTGGCAAAAGAATTTTTTATTGTGCTTAAGTTCTTATCCACGATAGAGGGAATATTAAGGGGAGATTTAACGTAGGTAACGCGTAGTGATTTTAAGGGTTCTACTTTTTGCTCGGAGACTTTGGACTGGGTACTACAACCAAGCAAAGAAAATGCGAGGAAAACAGTACAAAAATAGATTGCTAGGGTCTTAAATGATGCTTTTTTCATTTACTTACCACCTTTTTCATTTATTCAATACCGATCAAAATTTGTTTCCGCAAATTTATAACTAAAGGGGAGGACAAATCTCGTTGGTAAGGTATTGGCACAGAAATATCAGAAGTTACGCTACCCTTTTGCATAATGAGAATGCGTTCACCTAAAAGGATAGCTTCTTCTACATCGTGGGTAACAAAAATAATGCTTTTGCGTTCTTTTTGAAAAAGTTCAAGTAGTGTTTGCTGTAAGCCATGTCTCGTAAAGTAATCTAAGGCGCTAAAAGGTTCATCCATAAGTATAATATCAGGATTTTGCAATAAAGTTCTTCCTAAAGCAACTCGCTGAGCCATGCCGCCCGAGAGTTGCGAGGGATAAATTTGTGCAAAGTTTTCGAGGCCTAGAGTCGCAAGTAAAAAGGGAATCCTAGTGTTGGCTAGTTCACCTGTATCTGTAGTCTTGTTTTTAATGCCAAAAGCAATGTTTTCAGTAACAGTGAGCCAAGGCATAAGACGGGGTTCTTGAAAAACGAAGCCTATTTTGGGGTTTGGGTTTTCGAAGGCAATATTGCCTGAACTAGGCAGTTCTAGACCAGCTAAAAGCCTGAGTAATGTTGTTTTGCCACAACCACTTTTGCCGACAATTATATTAAAGCTGTGTTCTGTGAAGGTTAACGTAGTAGGAGCTAAAGCGGTTACAGTAGTACTGGGCGTGCTATATACTTTATTAAGTGCATTTAATTGTATCGTCATAATTAAGCCTCCGAGTTTTCTTGCCAAGGCATAAGAAGCTTGGTGACATACATAAAACTCCAGTCCATTATGCTTCCGATAATACCAATACATAAAATACCTACAAGAACTATATCTGGGCGAGACATTTGTTCAGCATCCAATATCATATAACCGATACCTGAGGAGGCCGCAATAAGCTCAGCTCCAATAAGAGCACGCCAACTATAGCCTAACGAAAGTTGTAATCCAACGGTAATGGATGGTAAGGCCGCCGGTAATTGAATATAACGGGCTTTTTGCCAAGCGGTGAAGTGCAAGGTGCTGCCAACTTCTAAAAGTTTCTTGTCGCAGTTTTTAATGCCACTGTAGGTGTTGAGAAATAAGGGGAAAAAAGAGGCTAAAAAAATAATTACTAATTTTGATGCTTCGTCGATGCCAAACCACAAAATAATCAAGGGAATAGAAGCCAAAGGTGGTACATGGCGGAGAAATTCTAGGGTAGGCCAGCAAAAATCACTAAAATAGCGACTGCGGCCACAAATTATTCCTAAGGGTAGAGCAACTGCGCAGGCACAAAAAAAACCGGCGAAAACTCTGGCTAAACTAACATATATGTTTTGCCACAAGGTTCCGTCTAGGCATAACTGTCCAAAAATCACAAAAGTTGTCTGGGGAGAAGGTAAAAGATAGGGACTGAAAATTTTATATTTTGTTAGTAACCACCATAAGAGTAATAAGGCAAGAGGTAGGATAATACCGTTTTTCCAGTGTTTCATAGCATACTCCTCGCTTGTATAATATTAGTTAAACTTTAAAACAAAAGCGAGTTAAAGTCAACAATTAACGCGATATAGTGTATAATTGAATATAGTTACAGTGCCAGGCAGAAAAAGCAAAAGAATTTAAATTTTTGCAACAATAGAAACACACAAATGGGGAGACAAATCAATGGAAGCGATAATGCATGCTTTACAAGGTATATTAACAGTAATGATTTTAATAGCCATAGGTTTTGTTTTAGCTAAATGTGGTTGGTTCGAGGAACACAGTGAGGCAATGATTGCCAGACTTGTGACGCAAATTTGTTTGCCTGCGTATATGCTGGTAAATCTTACTACTACATTTACTCATGATGAATTAGTGTCAATGAGTAACGGGTTGTTTGTACCTATATTGTCGATTTTTCTTTGTTACTTTATTGGTAAGAGTGTAGCAATATTGATTAAGGTCCCTAGGTCACGCCGCGGAGTGTTTTGCTCAGTGTTTTTTACTGCTAATTCCATTTTTATAGGGTTACCTTTGTGCTTGGCTCTTTTTGGTGAAAGCGGGTCGCCTTATGTGATGCTGTATTATATTGCTAATACGCTTACCTTTTGGACTATCGCGGTGCATGATATTGCTCAAGATGCAGGTTTTGATGCCCCACTTTTTAGCATAGGTACGCTAAAAGCTGTATTATCCCCACCGCTTTTCGGGTTTAACTTTGGTATTATAATGGTTATGCTGGATTGGCATTTGCCTGGACCGCTTTTAACTTCTTGCCGCTACATTGGTAATATGGTAACCCCGCTAGCTATGCTTTTTATTGGGATAGCTATTAGTAAATATAGATGGGCAGATATTCATTTTGACTTTGAACTTTTAGTGGCTATGGTGGGACGTTTTGGTGTTGCTCCTATGTGTGTTTTCGTGTTATTACCCATATTTCATTTACCAATATTGATGTCACAAGTTTTCGTTATGCAGGCAGCTATGCCGGCAATGACCAATACCTCTATTGTGGCCAAAGCTTATGGCGGTGATTACGAATATGCGGCTAAACTAACAGTAGTATCAGTTTTTGTAGCTGTTATAACCACACCATTTTATATGTGGATATTGCAAGGATAAATTTATTGTTTGACTGACTTGGTTGGTCTTGCTATACTTTCTATGTTGCTTGTTTAATTAGAGAGGATGTGCATAATGCATTTAAAAAGTAAAAAAGTGGCTATTGTTTTGGCGATTATTATGGGTCTTAGCTATATTATTTATAAATATATTACAGGAGATTTCTTAGGCAGCAACTCTATTGATAATTTGTCGCGTTCCGACCGTCTGAATTTGAAAAAAAATATAGTGGTAATGGGTGTCGATAAACGTGAGGGAGATGTGGGCCGTTCAGATACCCTTTTTGTGGTTATGTTTGATGCTAAAAATAATCACGCATCGCTACTGTCTATTCCGCGTGACACCATGGTTAAAATTCCTCAAAATGGCTGGGATAAGATTAATCATGCCTATGCCTATGGGGGACACAAAATGACCTCGCAGACCGTTGAAGAGTTCTTGGGTATACGCATTAACAACTATGTAATTATCGATTTTAAGGGGTTTGTACGAATCATAGACGCTATAGGCGGCATAGATATTGATGTAGAAAAAAATATGCACTATACTGATCCTTATGACGATGATGGTTTAGTTATAAATCTTAATAAGGGGTGGCAACATTTAGATGGCAAAAAAGCTATTGAGTATGTACGCTATCGCGATGAAGAAGGTGATATCGGACGTATTAAGCGACAACAAAAGTTTATTGCGTCCGTATATCATAAAATAACCAGTCCTAAAATCTTGTTGAAGGTACCCGGCCTCATTAAA
>JAQVYX010000148.1 GCA_029004715.1 Acidaminococcaceae bacterium
AGAAAATGATTCCCTCCCTCGCCATAAGAATCTCCGTCACCTGTATTCACAATAACCGTCAGTTTTTCATTGGCAATCTTGGCTGCTACTGCTGCCGGAAGTGCACGCCCGTGTAAACCGCAGAAAGCATTGGCACTAATATATTGCGGAGTTTTTGCAGCTTGTCCTATACCTGCCGCCACTAATACTTGGGAAGGATCTTTTCCCAGTTCTTCCAGTGCTATTTTTAGACATTCCAAAATTACGAAATTTCCGCATCCCGGACACCAAGCTGTTTCATAGGTAGAAAAAGATTCTTTGTTCATTTTATTTCCCCCTTTTGAATCATATTAGCAATTTCCTCTCCGGAAATTTGTCTGCCATCATATTTTAAAATGCTGCCTGAACAAACTATGCCGGTTTTCTCACGAATTAATCCTGCCAACTGCCCAGTTGCATTTTGTTCAACATTTATAATGCGCTTGGCCTGCTTTGCTTTTTCCTGTAATAGCTTATCTGGTAATGGATAAACATCACCAAAAACTAATGCCGCATACTTACCATCTTCATCTTTATTTAACAAAGCAATAGCCTCGCTAATTGGTCCCCAAGTTGAGCCCCAACCAATGATAAGTGTTACAAAACTATCAGAACCAATGAATTCCGGTTCTTGTAGTTCTCTATCTAGACCTTCAAGCTTCTTCATCCGTTTATCCACCATTTTTGTGCGGACTTCCGACGATTCCGTTATCCAGCCTTTTTCATCATGCTCATCACTGTCAATTATCACTAAATGTTTTGTCTGTCCTGGGATAAGTCTAGGTGAAATACCACTGTTTGTATATTTGTAGCGCAAATATTCATCTTTACCAGCATGTTGCTCTAACGGTTCAGCAATTTGAACCTTTTTAGGATCAAAAGGCATCACCGTGGCGCTAGCGTCACCAATATACTGATCACTTAAAATAATAACCGGTATTTGATATTTTTCAGCTAGATTAAAAGCTCTCATTGTTTGATAAAATGCATCTTTGCTATTACGTAAAGCAATAACCATACGTGGGAATTCTCCCTGTGAGGCAGAAATTACAAATTTTAAATCACTTTGTTCCGTACGCGTAGGTAACCCGGTTACCGGTCCAGGCCGTTGTACATCAATTACAACAAGAGGTATTTCCGCCATACCGGAAAGGCCAAGCGCCTCTACCATAAGAGAAAAACCACCCCCTGATGTCCCGGTCATAGCTCTAGCTCCTGCGTAAGATGACCCGATAGCCATGTTAATCGCACCTATTTCATCTTCCGCTTGTTCGACGACAATATCTGCTTCATCGGCTACTGCGGCAATCGCCTCTAGTATACCTGTTGATGGTGACATAGGGTACGCTGTATAAAAACGTAGCCCTGCTGCTATTGCGCCCAATGCAACTGCCTTAGTACCTGAAATAAGCATCCAATCTCCATATTTCCCCTCAAGATGCGGAAAACGCTCTTGTACAGCATTATATCCTTCTTGTACTGCTTTGAGATTGCTGGCAAGGTACTGAGGTTTAACAGCATTGCTCAAAACATCTTCTACGCCACTTAATGTTTCGCCAAAAAGTTTTAAAATAACCCCCACAGCTATACTACCTGATGACTTTACATTCCCCAATTCTTTGGCCATAGCATCCATTCCTATGCTAATGGCCCTAGAATCAGAAATCGCTAACTTACTATCGCAAAGAATTAATCCATCCTCTTTAAGTTCATCTTTATGTAGTTCGACCGTTTGCTCATCAAGAGCGACTATTCCATCCAATGTATTGCTGTGGGAAAAAATTGGTTCATTACCAAATCGTAACAGAGAAAAATTATGTCCACCTCGAACACGCGACATAAAATCTCTTACGGTAAAAACATTGTACCCTGATCTTTTTAGGAGTTTTTCCAGAATTGCAACCGTTGTATCAATACCTTGACCGGCTGCTCCGCCAATTAATAAATTGTACATAAGCATTTTCCTCCCTTAACTTATTTCAAATTTTACTAATTATGAAAATACAACAATGCTCAAAGTGCCCTATTTTTTTTACCTCTTTCCTTTAACAATAATCCAGCATCTTTATAAAAGCCAATTTGCTCATCTAACTTTCTTACTTATAATTATGATACTTATTACTGATAAATACAAGATATTCAAAACATATTTGTTTTTTTACAAATAAAGTCCTAATTATTAGACCCTTCTACTCCTGTAAACATGCCTCATTTTCTGTACAAAAATATTTTTCATACGCAACAACTTGATTTCTACCTTTTCCTTTAGCCTTATACAAAGCTATATCAGCCTGTTTAATGAGCTCTTCGTATTCCATCCCGGCAAGAGGGACTATGTTCGCAACCCCAATACTTAGGGTAAGATATGCTGAAATATTTGAAGCATCGTGTACTATTTGCAATTTCTCAATTTTTTTACAAAGCTTTTCCGCAAAAGCTGTGCTATCTTCTTGCGTGCTATCAGTAAGGATAATAATAAATTCTTCACCGCCATAACGAGCAACAAAATCATCTGTTTGTTCTATACTTTTTTTTAACTCAGCACCAACTTTTTTCAAAATCGCATCACCGCGCAAATGCCCATAAGTATCATTAAAATCTTTAAAAAGATCTATGTCGATTAGGCAGCAGGAAATTGCTTTGCCCACTGCATAACATTCAGTCCATTCTTTGCGCAATCTCTTTTCTAAATATCGCCTATTGTACACTCCTGTTAATTCGTCGCAATTAGAAAGACAATAGAGAAGGTAATCTTTAAAATACATTTTATCAGCAAAATAAGTTCCCATTAAATTCACAAATATTATCCCCACATACATAGCGCCAAAGCCCACCGGGTCTAAGGATATTTTAACAAAATGATATATAAGGGTTAGTCCAACACTGAAAATGAGAGGTGGAATAACCCGCAATATTCCGTTATGTTGTGGTATGAGAATATATAGAAACATAATAATTGGAATACCTGCTGTTGCCCCAATGTATGATGACTGTAGGTTAACACAATTGGCATAAAGAGATACTCCTACTATAACCAGTTCCCATAAAAAAACATAGCGTTCGTAACTAATAATATTCGGTTTATTACGATTCAATACCAACCACGTAAAAATGATAAAAGATAAAATAAGCCCTATTACACGAAAAACAAGCAACACCGAATTAACAAAACCTAGTTCCATACCATCTACAAAATAGTGCATAAATTCATGCCCAACTGCTAATGATAATAGCAGTACCGTTAAGCCAATACAAATAGCACTACTTTTAATATCGCTTTCCCACCTGCTGTTATAATAGTCTTCTACACCATATTTATGTGGTAATAAATGCTTGCTGTAGAGTTTCAAGTGAGTCTCTTCTTTCCGAAACATTATCGTTTTATGTTTAAGAAACTTATAATATAAGTTTAACACAAATACTCCAATATATAGTAAAAACAACAAATGTCCCGGACTTAATTCCTAGGCATTTGTTGTTTTTTACTTTGAAAAGCCATCCTTGGCCCAACTAGCTAATTAATCTTAAATTCCGTTTTTTCTGTAATCAAATCCACGCTTGCACATGGATTCCCATAGTTTCCAAACAAGGAATAGGGGTTACAGCATTAATTAATATCATTTTTTGCTCTTTAGGAGTAATTATTTCTATTCCGCTAGCAATAAAAGTTTTTTAAAATTCTGTCTTTTTGCTTCCTTGCAAGCTGTATCAACAATACTTAATATACAATATCGTGATAATAAGGAATAGTTGACTCTGATCCCATTCCTCCAACCAGCCCTAATTTTTTATTTTGTATCCCACCTTGAAAATAATAATCTTGTATGTCTGCACTTCTTGGCATATTACAAGCTTTTATATCTTAACAAAATAAACCCCTGCTCTATAATAATTATCCTTATATTACAACAGAGCAAGGATTTATGCAAAACTAAAAAACAACTACTCTATAGCACACTCAAATTAGCATTTAACAAATCACTTATAAACATGTGTCCCGGTGCGTGC
>JAQVYX010000149.1 GCA_029004715.1 Acidaminococcaceae bacterium
AAAACATATTATCTTTTTATAAGTTCAAGTTTTTGAAAAAAACTTTCCTTAACTTTGGATGCGAAGCTTCCAATACTGCACGTTCCGCAGGAACAGCTGCACTTTGCGGAGCAAAAGCTGCACTTCGATGAAATCGATGCTGCACAAAAGCAGTAACCAGACACAAATTTTATCTGGTTAGTGCTTTTAAAACAGCCCTTCAATCTCTTCCTTGTCTTTCATAATCTGTGCCTTTAGTTCTTCTATATCATTGAATTTTATTTCGTCACGTACGCGATAGTAAAATTCTACGGAAATTTCTTCCCCATATAAGTCGCCTTTAAAGTTCAGTAAATGTGCTTCCAAATTTAGTTCTTTCTTATCAAATGTAGGATTGTTTCCTACATTTAATAACGCAATATAAACCTTGTCACCCACAACAACCTTACCAGCATATACACCGCTAGCAGGTAAAACAAATTTACTCTTAGCTAAATTAATATTAGCTGTAGGAAAACCAATGGACCTTCCTCGTTCATCACCATGAACTACAATACCCTGTATGCTATAAACCCGGCCCAACATCATGGCAGCCATTTCAACATTGCCTTCATTAATAATATTTCTAATATTAGTGCTGCTAACTACGGCGCCATTAAGTTTGATAAGCTTGCGCACTAAAACCTCAAACCCAAACTTTGGTCCATCAGTCTGCAAAGAATGGACATCACCGCGTCCCATATGTCCATAACTATAATTTGCACCAACAACAATAGCACGTACATTATTTATGCTAAGAAATTTCAAAAAATTCAGACCACTCAGCTGTGACAATTCTTCCGTAAAGGGAATATTCAATAAAATATCCACGCCTAAATTCTCTAATACTTTTTCCTTGTTTTTATTATCCAAGAGCAAAGGTGGAACTAAAGCTCCTTTAATTTCAGACAAAGGATGATTACTAAAAGTAAAAACCATCAGCTCTAAATTATGACTTTGTGCATAACTTTTAGCTGTATTTATAACGTCGCAATGACCTAAATGCACACCGTCAAAAGTTCCCAGAGCAACCACGCATGGCGCTAGTTGTAAATTTTTTAATTGTTCAACATTGGTTATCGTCTTCATAAATACCTGCTTCTTCTTTTTGGGGTATATTTATTATTTTATGAGCTCTAAGTCGTCCGTCCTTGGCAAAGGCTACACCTATCATCAAACCCTCATTAGTTACTAATTTGTAATATTTACCCTCTTGTATATCACTTACCGTAGTAGCTACACCCTGAGCAATCCGTAAACCTTGCCAGGTACTAACTTCCATAATAGGTAAGTGCTTGATAGCTAATTCCATAGGAAGTATACACTGCTCATAATCTTCTTCGATTTCTTCTAATGTACAAGCAGTAGACAAAGGGAAATCCCCAACCCTGTAACGCAAAAGAAAGCTCATGGTTCCAACCATACCGAAGTACTGAGCAATATCTTCTGATAGGGTTCGAATAAAGGTTCCTTTGGAACATTCAACATCTACTATTAGCTGTTTTCCTGTATAATCAACCATTTTTAAGCTATGAATACAAATAGTTCTAGGTTCACGTTCAATTTCTACGCCTTGACGTGCTAACTTATAAAGCTTTTGACCTTGATAACTAATAGCAGAATACATGGGCGGAATTTGTTTGCCTTCGCCTTCAAAACTCTGTAACCCTGTTATAATAGCTTCTTTGCTCAACGCAACAATATCAGAAGTTGCAATAAGCTTACCTTCCTCATCTCCTGTATCCGTTTGACTACCAAAAGTTATAACAGCTCTATATGCCTTGCTGCCTTCTAAGGCATATTCTAAAAGTCTAGTCGCCTTGCCCACAAAGACTGGCAAAACTCCGGCGGCCATAGGATCAAGGGTTCCACCATGTCCGATTTTTTTGGTGTGTAATATCCGTCGCATAACGCTAACCACATCGTGACTAGTCATGCCCGGTGGCTTTAACACATTAAAAATACCGTCCATCATTTATTCGCTCGCATTTCTTCGATAATTTTAGTAACTAATTGTTTTTTAGCTTCCGTTAAATTAGCCTCTATAGTACAACCTGCGGCTTTTATGTGCCCGCCACCGTTAAAAGACAAGGCGATTTTGCTCACATCAATCCAGCGTGTACGCATACTAACCCTTGTTTTTTCAGGTTCTACCGCTTTAAACATAACAGCAACT
The DNA here is from genome assembly GCA_029004715.1 of Acidaminococcaceae bacterium. GTDB lineage: Bacteria > Bacillota > Negativicutes > Acidaminococcales > Acidaminococcaceae > JAAYAE01. Next base: position 2,195 of record JAQVYX010000149.1, read on the forward strand.
TCCACACCTTCTACATACCTAGGATAGGAAATAAAACTGTCTGTATCAATGTCTTTGTTATAATCTTCTTGATTAATTTCAATAATACCAATACGACCATCGTCAAAAAAAGTCAACGTATTTAATACTTTGCAAAGTAACTCTATGTTTTTGCGAGGCTTCATTTCAATGAAGTCAGAAACCAAATTTGGCTCCACACCTAGTTCCAATAACTCTGCTGCTGCTCGCATACTAGCCGCCGTAGTATTAGAATATTTAAAATTTCCACAATCAGTAATTATAGCTACATATAGACAAATCGCCATAGCCAGGGTAATATCCACTTGCATTTCCTTAAGAAGTGTAAACATCATTTGCCCTGTAGCTGTGGCGGTATCATCTAACCATAAATAATCTGCAAACCCAGTATTAGAAACATGATGGTCAATATTTAGAATAGGAGCTTTCACACACTCTTCTACTATGCCTATTCTATCTAAAGAACTAGAATCTACAACAACCAATAAATCGGTGTCATAGTGTTGCCCTTTTTGCGGATGAATATATTCACCAATTCCCGGCATAAAACTATAGGTGGATGAAATTACGTCATCCACCATAATTGTGACCTTTTTACCAGTCTGTTTTAAGCCTTCTGCTAACGCCAACGTAGACCCCAGCGTATCGCCATCAGGACTGACATGACTAACTAAAATCACGTTTTTGGCATTTTTCAAAATATTCAGAGCCTCGTGAAGGGTAACTTTCTTACTCATGAACGGGTCCCTCTTTCTTTATTTGATTAAGCAACTCCTGAATATGTGAACTGTATTCCATAGAAGTATCTTTAGAAAGGGTAAGAATTGGTGCAACCCGCAGCCTAATTCTTTTCGCTATTTCTGAACGCATGAACCCCAACGCCTTATTTAATCCTATCCATGCTTCCTTTTGCTCTTCTTCGCTGCCATACAAGCTTACATAAACCTTAGCATAACTTAAATCGCCACTTACTTCTACTTCAGTTACCGTGACAAATTTAACCCGGGGATCTTTAATATCCTTTAAAAGCATATTACTAAGTTCTTGTTTAATTAATTCCTGCATTTTTTCTACTCTTAATCTTGCCATTGTTTTCTCCTTAGTCTACTACCACTTTTTCCATGTTAAAGACTTCTATCTGATCGCCTTCTTTAAGATCGCGATAGTTCTGTAAAGTCAAACCGCATTCAAATCCGGTTTGTACTTCTTTAACATCGTCTTTGAATCTACGCAAAGACTCTATATCTCCTTCATGAATAACAATCCCATCACGAATAACTCTGACTTTGGAAGAATTAGCAATCTTACCATCAGTTACATAACAACCGGCAATCAAAACCTTAGAAATAGTTATTACTTGACGTACTTCTACATGGCCGGTTATAACTTCTTTAAATTTAGGTGCCAACATACCCTTAATAGCAGCTTCCACATCATTTAAAGCATCATAAATTACACGGTAGGTTCTAATATCAACTTTTTCATGATCTGCAGCTTTGCGGGCATTAGTATCAGGACGTACATTAAATCCTATAACCAAAGCATTAGCCGCAGCGGCTAACATAACATCTGTCTCATTAATAGTACCAACACCGGAATGAACAACAACAACTTTTACTTCCTCATTTTTAATATTAACAAGAGACTGTTTCAAGGCTTCAATGGTTCCTTGAACATCTGCTTTTACCACGATGTTCAATTCTTTCAATTCGCCCTCTTGAATTCTGCTAAAAATATCTTCTAAGGAAACTTTAGCTGCCTTGTGAATCTCATCGGTCTTTTTCTTAGC
>JAQVYX010000150.1 GCA_029004715.1 Acidaminococcaceae bacterium
AGAAGCAGGTGTGGGTAAGGTTTTATCCAAAGTACCTAAGTACAGTAACCTTACTAACTTAATGCAGACAGCCATAAAAACTGGCGTTACTGCTGTACCATACGAAGCCGCTGTAGCTATAGCAAACGAGCGCGAACTTAGTGGTAGAGAAGGAGCACTTGCGGCAGGTAGCAATTTCTTGCTTTCAGCACTTATAGGTAAAGCCACAGGTGGTGGTAGACTATTTAATCCAAGACAACCTCAAGCACAACGCACACCTGTAGCTGGCGCACCGCAACCTATACATGAAGAAGGAGTTGTTGGCACTGGTGCTATGTCTAATGTGGATAGGGAACTTGCAGGTATTTCTGTGGGTGCTCCGCCACCACCTAAAGTTGGCGCTAAAGACCCGATAGGTGACATGCACAGACAAGCACAAGCAGAAGCTAAAGCAGCCGAAGCAGTAGCTAAAGCACAGTATGGTCCGACACCAGCTGCACCACAACCCTTACCACAACAAAAAGTGAAGCTCGTAGATTTCGGCACTAGGACTAAACAAGTAGACGATGCCGTAAGAAAATCATATGTAGACAAAGCACAAGCAATAGAACAGTACTGGGGCACACGCCAGTATACGCGTACAGATGAAGGCTTTACAATCAAAGGCACAGAGAAAACACGTAACGCGTATGAACAAAATGTTATGGCGGCAGCTAAGAAAGCTGCTATAGCTAGGGAAGCTTTTGAAAACGTATCTCTTAATAAAGAACCACATGAATCCGCGTTTGCTTTAATAGATGACATGTGGCGTAAGATAACTAAGACTGGTGACGCACGTGCTGAACTAGAAACTCTTGGATATAAAGGATTTAAAGAAGAAAATCTACAGCAGTACAACGACGCTTTCCAACTAGCTGAGACACTAGGTATTGCCCCAGAAAATATTACAGGCAAAGTGCTTAAAGAACACTTTGGTTGGAAACAAAATGTAGCTAATGACATAGCTAGACAAATACGCGATGATATTAACTTTGAAAACGACTTAATAGAAGGACAGCGTATTTACGAAGCACGTATAAAAGAACAAACTAAAGCGCCAGTAGCAACAAGTGATGTGCCACCTAAAGTTGGCGACTCCGTTGTGTATATGGGTGCGCAATATAAAGTTATTGAGCAGCCCACAAACACCACACTTACTTTAACAAATACCACAGGCACAACCAAGATGAAAGTATTTGCTAAAGAAGTAAAGACTGTGGTACAAGAAGCACCTAAAGAAAAGCCAGTTACTAAAGCAGACAGTGTACCCACTGAAGAAGGAAGCATTGGTGCTGTTGCAACAAAAGCGCCACAGCAAAAAGCTACAGTCAGTGAGGAAGACCTTGCTAAAGTACTGGATGTCGTGCGTAAACACAACAAAGTTTCTGGTACTATGATACAGAATGAACTTGGTGTGGGTAGTAAACGCGCAGTCACATTGAAGAAAGCAGTAACAAAGTACCTGGAAGAAAACGAACCTGACGGTTGGGGGCGCAACCCTAGTGGTATGTTAGTAAAGGCAAAACCCAAAGTGGAGCCTGTTGCTGAAGCACCTGTACTTCCTGTGCAGGAAGAACTAGAACAAGCAGCTACCAAGATTATCGCAGAGACTAAGCCAGAAGCAGTTAAGTTAGACACACCTGTAGAACCACAAGCTGTTAAAGTAGCTGATGTAAAACCACCTAAAGAAAAAACACAGCCCACGCCAAAGCCAGCAGAGAAACCCATAGCGGAAAAGCCTAAAGAGTATGGAGAGCTTACAGCTATTGTTGAAGTAAATGGTGAAACCAAATTAGTCACCAGTAAATACCACAAAAATAAAAAGTCTTATGAACAAGAACTGAAAAAGAACGGCATGGTAGTAAAGAGTATATCAACAGAAAAAGATATAGCAACACAAGGTTTAGGTGATGATACACAATCAGCTGTAATACCAGAGCACACTAAAGAAGACACCACAGTACCTAAAGAAGTTGACACAAAAATAGCTGATAGTGTTAGCCTTGTTGAAGAAAGAGCAAGCACACTTGAAACAGTTATTAATAACATGCAGAAAGACAAAAAGCTGTGGGAATTTTTTGTTAACAAAGCGCAAGACAAAGACAAAAAACTACTAGAAGACATTACTCTTTTCAATAAAACAATCAAGAAAATTGTATATGGCTACAAGAAAAACTTTCCAGAATCAGCTGAAGATTTAAGTGAGCTTGGAGCCTTTGCAAAAACTATTGGTCAAATTAGAGACAAACTAGCCAAGTACAAAGCAGAATATGCTGCATTGCCAGTACCAAAGACAGTAACACTAAAAGATTTAGTGCGGCAAACACACCCATTTACAAAAAACTTTAAGTTGTTACGTGAAAAATACGTATCTAAGAATCCTAACAATGACAAGTTGTTTGCTGAGCGTAGCGCTAAAGTGTACAAGGAAGAAGTAGAACCGTACCTTGTGTTCAACGAAGAAGGTAAAGTTGTTTCAGAGTCTATAAAAGATGTATGGAGTAAACTACCAAGCATAACAAAAGAAAAATTTTCTGTTTTTGAATTAAACAAATTTGTTAAAGAACACGTGGGTGATGACGGTATATATTACACACCGCCACCTACATTTGCAGAAAGCATTAAAGATGTTGTAGTATTTTCAGACAAGTGGAACAAAGATAGAAATATGGCTAGTTCAGGTAGCACAACAGCAGGTAGCCATTATGCACAACATGAAGGTAAAGAAGTATTAAAGCTATTACACAACGTACCGCAGGTGGAAAAGGGTAAGTACAAACTAAGTGAAATAGCTAAGGTTTATGGAGCACATCCACAGAAGAATGAATTCTCCTTTGGCAACCTTGTGGAAGCAATAAAACGTACAGGTATTAGTATTGTTAAAGACGACATAACTAAAGTACCCAAACCAAAAAGCCCAACTGTTACAGTACTCGACCGTTACACTGTTACTAAAGGTAAAGAGATTACCACAAAGATGCTTGACGAGTGGAAGACACTACCAGAAGTTGTGGATAAGAAAGTCACTATGAAACAACTAATGGCGGGTGCTAAGAAACGTGGCGCTACAATACCAGATGAAACTATGATGCTGTACTCTGGTATACACCCAGATGTGGTTGTTAAATTTGCCAAGCTAATGCGTAATAAACTTACACGCCCACTGATGATGGACATTGATAAGATAGATGGCGTATTAACATCTGTTAGTAAAGCTAATATGCGTAAGCTACAACGCAAAGCGTTTATTATGGGGTACAGAAAGAAAGACGACACACCCATTGTGCGTTCATTAGCAGAAGAACTAACAATCATAGACAACATAGCAGCTAAAGTAAACTACAAGCGTTATGAGTTGGGTATTATACATGGAAGTGACATGACTAAGTGGCCTCCAGAGAAAGTCAAACTGTGGGATGGTTACGCTGATGTGTTAGCCAAACAGATTGCAAGACGAGAAAGGCTACGCCCATTAATCATAGAGGAATTAAAAGACGTAGCACAAAGTGCGTACAGTAAAAAAGTTGTTAAGGCTATCATGTCCGACAAACCAGACGGTGTAGTTGAACACTTTGATTCTGATGGCAATGTTGTAGCTTATCTATATCCAAGTATGTTTAAAGTAGACAAGCATGGCAACCCAGAGATGCACGTACTTGAACCTATATCCAAGAAAGCTTCGCCAGAAGAACTTGATTTGCTTGGTAAGAAAGCACACACTGGGCATAAATTGTTTACCCCACCCAGAGATGTTTTCGGAGACCGCATCACTGGTATGTTTAACAACGCTAACGCTATGATTAAAACATATACTACAGACTATGAAGAAATACTGCTAGACATATTCAAACCAATACTTAAATCTAAGATGAAAGCAACTTGAGCAGTCATATTTCCGTCGAAGGCGGGTCTCGTCATATTCATCCCACTTCCCGAATCAATGCCTGACAAAACAGG
>JAQVYX010000151.1 GCA_029004715.1 Acidaminococcaceae bacterium
TATTACTTGCTTGTGTGATTGCTTATTTTTTCCAAGAACCGGGCGCTCGTATTGCTATTGGTTGTAAACAAGATGTTATGTCAGGCGTCCGTTCTCATTTGGGCAGAGGTTGGGCTATATTTTTATACGTAGTAGTATTAGTTGGTTCAATCGCTTTTCAAGCTGGTAATTTGTCGGGAGTTGGGATGGCATTATCATATTTGTTCCCCGGCACAACAAATATTATGTGGGCAATTTTTACATCCGTTTTGGCTTTAGCATTGATTTTGCTCAAACGTTATAGTGTAATTGAAAATGTTAATCAAATAATGATTATCTTGATGATTATAGCTTTTGTTATTACTGCGTTAACTTGTGGTGCAAATTTTGGCGAAATGCTTTCAGAAGGGTTTTCTTTCCACATTCCAGGCGATAATGCTGTTTTGGCACTGTCACTGCTCGCAACTACTGTAACGCCTAATTTAGTGCTGGGATATTCAGCTTTCCTACGTAAAAAATATGCGAAAATAGAAGAAGGGGAAGAGGAAGATTTAATAAAAACTTCGCGGTTTGGTCTTGGCTTTAACATGATCATCACATTTTTTATTACGAGTGCAGTTATTATTTGTGCTGCTGCCTTATTACATGCGAAAGGTATTAAAGTGACCTCAGCTGGGCAAATGGCTGCTATTTTAACTCCATTATTGGGCAGGTTTGCAGGAGTGTTTTTTTCTATGGGATTGTTTGCAGCGGCCTTCTCTTCTGTTATGTATCAGATTTCATTGCACAATATGTTATTACCTAAGGCCTTTGATATTAGTGATGATCCAAACGCATCGCATAACATTGCAATAATGTCATTAGTATTTATTGTTCCTATAGTAATTATTGCTTTTATGGGTTCGTCACCTACAGAGTTAATTGTTACGGCGCAAGCATTGAATGGGGTAGCATTGCCATTAGTATTTATTTTATGTTGGGTATTGTGCAATAATAAGAATTTTATGGGTAACTATGCTAATACTACTGTACAAAATATTATTTTTGGTTTAGTTACAGCTTTGACGGTAGCGTTTACTTTAAATACTTTTATTAATAGTGTTATCCCAAAACTTATCAAAATGGCAGCATAAATTGTTGCAAGAATAACTTATTTATGGGAGGGGAATGTGAAAATGAACGATAAAATTCTTGCACGAGTAGAAATAAATCATGATAGAATGGTTAAACTCGTTTCTGATATGGTTAAAATCCCAAGTGTTAGTGGCAATGAAAAAAATCTAGCAGTATTTCTAAATGAATATTGTACAAAGCTGGGGTTTTCAACAGAAATAGATAGACACGGTAATTTTTTTGCCTTCATAAAGGGTAAGAGAGCTGGTAAAAGACTAATATTTAATAGCCATTTGGATACGGTGGAAGTGGGTGATGGCTGGGATAGCGACCCCTTTTCCGGGAAGATTGATGGTGACAAATTATGGGGGCGTGGAAGTACTGATTGCAAAGGAGCAATTGGTGCACAAATTATAGCAGCAATGTCTATTGTTGAAGCTGGGCTTGATTTTTCCGGGGAAATTTGTTTAATGTATCCTGTAGAAGAAGAGGTCCAGAACGTGAGTAGAAAAGGAACTTATTTAGCGTTGAAAGATGGATTTACAGGTGATATGGCAATTAATGGCGAAGATACAGATTTGCATGTCTGCTTAGCTTGTGAAGGTATGCTTGAGGTGCTTATTATTACACATGGGGTTGGCGCTCACGGTGCAACCCCACAAGAAGGCAAAAATGCCATAAGGATGATGTGTAGAGTTATTGATGAACTTGAGAAAATCATACCGGGGGTTAATAAATACACAGGCAGTGGTGCTATTAATCCAGGTATTATCCAAGGTGGCCATAGGTCTAGCGTTGTTCCGGATACTTGCACACTTAAATGCTCAAGATTCACGGTTCCTGGCGAGACAGGCGAACTATTTGTAAACCAAATTAAAGAAATTTTTGCAAGATTAAAAGCAGATGATCCTGCGTTTAAAGCAGAAGTTGAAATGACCTATGAATCTAATCCATCTATTGTGGATGAAAAAGAGCTTATTGTATCAGCAATTCAAAATGCTCATGCAATCATAGGCAAAGACTGTCCGTTAATGGGGACTCCGCAACATGATGATGCTGATTTTCTTTCAAATGTGGGCCATATACCAACGGTGCTATATGGCCCAGGTACAGGCCTTTTGGCACATATGCCAAATGAATATTTAAAAATTTCAGAGCTAGACGAAGCAGCAAAGGTCTATGCTTTAACAATTATGGAAGCGTTAAAGTAATATATAATATGCTATATTATTTACAGAATTTAAACACGTGCCATGATCAGAGTATATCCAAGTTTGTGAGTTTAGCAAAAAATACTGAAATATATACTAGGGGGAAGGATAAATGGATTTAGTAACAGAGAAGTTTTCAAAGCTGGGTGTTGATAATGCTCCGGGACAAGAGGCTAGACAAAAGGTGGCAGAATTAGATATACGAGGAGCAAAAATTGCCGGTAAACCAGTAGATTTTTCTCATGGTGATGTAGACGCACATATTCCTACACCTGGGGCTTTAGGAGTGTTTGTTGATGGGGTGCAATTAGGGACGAAACAAGCTTATACAGAATATAGGGGCGCAAAAGCCATTTGTGATGATATTGCTGCTAAATTAGCAAAATTTACAGGAGCTCCTATTTTAGGAGATAAAGAAATTATAATTACTCCTGGTACACAATGTGCGTTGTTCTTGGCAATGGGTGCACTAATTGGACGCGGAGATAAGGTTGCTATAGTTGAACCTGATTATTTTGCAAATAGAAAGCTTGTGGAATTTTTTGATGGGAAATTAGTGCCAATTAAAATGGATTATTTTGGCGCTAATAATTGTGCTGGTCTAGACCTTGTGCAATTGGAAAAAGCGTTTAAATCAGGTGTTAAATTGTTTTTATTCTCTAATCCTAATAATCCTACAGGGGTTATCTATAGCGAAAGTGAAATTAAGACTATTGCTGTCCTGGCAAAAAAACATAATGTGGCCCTTATTGTAGACGAACTATATTCCAGGCAAATTTTCGATAATCATGATTACACACATTTACGCGCTCAAAAAGAAGTCCCTGAAAGTCTGATTACAATTTTAGGACCTTCGAAAACAGAATCATTGAGCGGATATCGACTTGGGGCCGCATTTGGCTCATCGTATATTATTAATCGTATGGAAAAATTGCAGGCTATAGTATCTTTACGTGCCGGAGGATATAGCCAAGCCGTATTAAAAATCTGGTTTAGTGAACCAAAAGGTTTTATGAAGGCAAGAATAGCGGCGCACCAAGATATTCGTGATGGAATTCTCAAGAAGGTCCGTGCTATTGATGGTGTAAAAGCGCGAACTACGGAAGGAGGCAGCTATTTGTTCATACAACTGCCGTCCATGGATGTAGATATTAATGCCTTTGCTAAAATTGTACGTCAATTAACTGATGTGACTATTACTCCGGGAACAGAATTTGGACCGCAATTTACAAATAGCTTTAGAATTAATTTTTCACAGGATAAAGGCGCAGCATTGTCTGCCATAGATCGGGTAATGAAAATCATGGAAAGGTATCGTAGATAATTATGCTTAATAAAAGTGCGAACCCTATCCCGCAAGGGAAATATGTCCCAGCAAATAGATATGGGGAATTTATTTACACAGCCGGTATGACACCACGCGTAGATGGTAAGCTTATGCTTGAAGGGAAAGTGTCTGCTGCTTACCCTCTTGCTTATTATCGTGCTGCTGTTCGTCAAGCAATAATAAACGCCTTCGTTGCTGCTAAAAATATGCTTCAAGAAAATGAACAGATTGCAAAAGTGCTTACAATGACGGTTTATGTTAATGCTGAAGATGGATACAAG
>JAQVYX010000152.1 GCA_029004715.1 Acidaminococcaceae bacterium
CATTTTTCTCGCACCAAACGTAAATAGGTGGGGAAATATCTGCTAATATCATTTGTATCTAAATTAGTAATATAACGTCTGATCAAATATATGTTTATAAGGCGGATAACATCACTTGCCGCCTCTGCCTTAATAGCCCCTGTTCGCAATAGTTCCAACACCTGCATAGTAAAAGGTGCCGGCATATCTGACCGTAAAACGCGATAATTAACAAGTTCCTCCCCCAATATATCCGGCTCATTAGAATAATATAATCTGTAATAATGTTCTCCATATCTTAAAATATCTTGCAACCGTAAAGTTTCATTACTATTTTTTAATTGTTCTCCCCAATATTTTTTAAATTCACTATAAACGTTGCGCTTAGAGGTCAAATACATTTGTTTATTTGCAAGATACAAACGCAAAAAACTCTCTAAATCTCTAGGATTTGGCAATAAATTTTCTAATTTACGCCAGTAATTAGTATACAATTTTTCTTGAGTATCGTTATCCTTGTTCATCAAAATATAGTTTCTTATCAAATCCGCGGAAGTCAATTCCATACCTGTAGAATTAATACTTTCAAATATTTGTTGAGGATTATCGCCATCTTCTTCCTTTAGCAGTATAGAAATAATTTGCAAGCGCTTGATAGCATTAATTATTTGGTCATAAGAAAAACCCTTATCTATCCATGCCCCCACTTGTTCTTTGCAAAAAGCATAATTTAAACTAACATTAGATGTAGAATTTAAATTGTCGTTTCCTTGCGCAATCTCTTTATAATCATCGTCATCTGACACTGAAGGTTTTAGCCTTAATTTGTATTTATCCTCTATCTCACTATTTTCTAAGTAGTTATTATTAATAGCCTTTGCCGCAGCATAATTTTTCCTTGCTTGCGCAACATGCTTTATGGCATACAGAAGCAACATCAGCGTTGTTAATCTCTGCTGTCCATCCACAATAGAGCGTTCCTGACCATTAAGCGTATCTTTAGTAATGCAATACACCAAGCTACCAACGAAATGCTGCCTAGTAGGATTTTCTAAAAGAATTTCTATATCATTAATTAATTGTTTTACTTGATCTTCCCTTTTCCAATTATAATTTCTTTGATAAACAGGAATAACATATTGCGCTCCCACGCTTAAGCGCAAAAAACCATCTAAAAATCCTGCGTTTTCTGCTTTCATAACCATCACCTCTTTCTCCACATTAAAAGCCAAACCACTCAGCAATTCTAAATGCTTTTACCCTAGAAATTTTCTTTAGTGCTCTTAGCCCTGTGGTTTTGGGTTGAATTTTCAAAATTTAGACATGCCCAACTATTCCTAAACTATTTTACTTACTTAATTCTCTCTCTTTAAGTAAACTCCTCTAATATAAACGCAAAAATGGCTTCGCGAAAATTTCGCGAAGCCATTTTTTTTACTAAATAACCAAAGTTACGGGAGTATAAACCCTAGTTGCAAGCTCTGTATCCAATAAATAAAGTCCTTTAGGATCACTACCAAATAAATCATATTTTTTAATAATATCCTCGGTACTCTTTTCCTCTTCACCTTGTTCTTTAATAAACCAATCTAGGAACTGCATAGTTCTGAAATCCTTTTCTTCATACGCAACTGCATAAATGTTATTTATAGAAGCAGTAATTTTTTGCTCATGTTTAAATGCTGCTTCAGCCGGTTCACGAAAATCGTTAAAAGTTTTAGTTGAAGCTTTGATATCCTTTAGAACAGGTCTTTCGCTATTATTCAATAAATATTTTAGGAATAACATAGCGTGATCCCGCTCCTCTTGGGTTTGAACATAAAACCAATTACCAAAACCATCAAGATTTTTATCCATGTAAAAACCATGAATATCTAAATAGAAATATGCGGAATACCACTCCAAATTAACCTGATTATTTAATAACTCTACTATTTTTTTGCTAAGCATAACTTTCATCTCCCTTTATATGTTTTATTTAAATATAAGATTTAATTAACTTGCCCACAAATTCTGAATTTGTTTCACACTCCACTAAAGGCTTACCTTGTTTTAGGACAAAATTTTTCTCATGATATGTGGCTTTTACTTCACGATAAATAATACCAATGGGAATCTGCTCTCCAAACTCCATCGACTTTGCCAAAGCAATGGTTTTATTCTCACAATCATAATTTTCGTCCAATTCATAAACTCTTTTATTGTACCAACCAAAAGTATTGAATTTGTTGAAACTTACACAAGGTTGGAGTATATCAACGATAGCGTAACCTTTATAAGCTATCGCTTGTTTCATTACCTCTATTAAATGCTCTTTGCGACCGGTAAAAGCACGTGCTACAAAACCTGCACCTGCAGCAATTGCCAAAAGTATCGGGTTGAGTGGTTCATTAAAATTGCCATCAGTTTGCACACCTGTTACCATTCCCACCATAGAAGTCGGCGAAGCCTGCCCTTTTGTCAACCCGTAAATCTGATTATCATGTACAAAATGGGTAATGTCAACATTACGGCGCATGTTGTGCAGAAAATGATTACCTCCTTCGCCATAAGAATCACCATCACCTGTATTGACAATAACCGTCAGTTTTTCATTGGCAATCTTGGTTGCTACTGCTGCCGGAAGTGCACGCCCGTGTAAACCGCAGAAAGCATTGGCACTAACATATTGCGGAGTTTTTGCGGCTTGTCCTATACCTGCCACCACTAATACTTGGGAAGGGTCTTTTTTCATTTCTTCCAGTGCTGTTTTTAGACATTCCAAAATTGCGAAATTTCCGCATCCCGGACACCAAGCTGTTTCATAGGTAGAAAAATTTTCTTTGTTCATTTTATTTCCCCCTTTTGAATCATATCAGCAATTTCCTCTCCGGAAATCTGTCTGCCATCATATTTTAAAATGCTATCTGAACAAACTATACCGGTTTTCTCACGAATTAGTCCAGCCAACTGCCCTGTTGCATTTTGTTCAATATTTATAATGCATTTGGCCTGCTTTGCTTTCTCCTGCAATAACCTATCCGGCAATGGATAAACATCACCAAAAACTAATGCTGCATATTTAGCCTTTTCGCCTTTATTTAACAAGGTAATAGCCTCGTTAATTGGTCCCCAAGTTGAGCCCCACCCAATGATAAGTGTCTCAAAACTATCGGAACCAATGAATTCCGGTTCTTGCAGTTCCCGCTTTAGACCTTCAAGCTTCTTCATGCGTTTATCCACCATTTTTGTACGAACTTCTGCAGATTCCGTTATCCAGCCTTTTTCATCATGCTCATCACTATCAATTATCACTAAGTGTTTAGTCTGGCCTGGTATAAGTCGAGGTGAAATACCACTATCCGTATATTTGTAGCGCAAATATTCTTCTTTATCAGCATATTGCTTTAGCGGCTCAGCAAGTTTAATCTTCGTAGGATCAAAAGGCATAACCGTGGCACTAGCATCACCAATATACTGATCACTTAAAATAATGACTGGTATTTGATATTTTTCAGCTAGATTAAAAGCTCTCATTGTTTGATAAAATGCGTCTTGGCTATTACGTAAACCAATAACCATACGTGGAAATTCTCCTTGTGAGGCAGAAATCACGAATTTCAAATCACTTTGTTCCGTACGAGTAGGTAAACCCGTTACAGGTCCAGGCCGTTGTACATCAATGACAACAAGCGGTATTTCCGCCATACCGGAAAGGCCTAGGGCCTCTACCATAAGAGAAAAACCACCACCTGATGTCCCCGTCATAGCTCTAGCTCCTGCGTAAGATGACCCGATAGCCATATTAATAGCACCTATTTCATCTTCCGCTTGTTCGACGACAACATCTGCTTCATCGGCTACTGCGGCAATCGCCGCTAGTATGCCTGTTGATGGCGACATTGGATAAGCCGTATAAAAACGAAGCCCTGCTGCTATTGCTCCTA
>JAQVYX010000153.1 GCA_029004715.1 Acidaminococcaceae bacterium
GGAGCAAAAATAGCGTCTGGGTGCATAGCTTTGATATTAGTCAAGATAGCAGAAAAATCCTTGTCCCCTGTTTGATAATTAGCTACTTCGATAATACTATCCGGTCCTGCCAATTTTATGAAAGCATCCTTGAAAAATTTAGCCAAACCAACGGCATAATCATTAGAAACTTCTTGTATTATAGCAACTTTTCTAGCCCCATTTTTAAAAGCATAGTTAGCCATTACGGTACCTTGGAATGGATCAATAAAGCAAGCACGGAAATAAAAATCGTTATTAGCCGTTACTTGCGGATTAGTGCAACTAGTCCCAATAGCAGGCACCTTGCTGTTTTTAACAATATTCCCTGCCGCCATAGACAAAGAAGACCCATAAGAACCCAAAAGCACTTTTACTTTATCTCTTTCAATTAAACGAGCAGCCACAGACGCTGCTTCGGCTTTATCAGATTTATTATCGGCAATAACCAACTCAACCTTTTTACCCAAAACCTCAGGATGAAGTTTATTTGCCAATTTAATACCACGTAATTCCAATTCACCACCGGCAGCATTGTCACCCGTCAAAGGCAAAAATACACCTATTTTAATTACGTTAGATTTCGCATCATCTTTTTTTGTCTCCCCACCACACCCAGTTAGCAACCCTACCGCTAACGCGGAAGCCAAAATTACAGACATAATCTTTTTCAAATCAATCTTCCCCCTTGTGTATCGATTTTTTAGTATAGTGCTCTTCAATCTTCGTTATTATATCATGGTAAATTTGGCTTTACAACAGTTCTAAATTGTCTTATCAGTTACATATTTTCCCTGAAATTTTTGCATTTATGTATATACCACTGCTTTTTCCGTGGACACTCGGTAATTATCTAGCCATTCGTCTTTCGTCAGTGTACTAAAAGCAAAACGTTTTTATTTGTGTCCACTCCACGTGCACTAAGGGGGCAAAAATAAAACAGCCAAAAAGCAAATAATTGCTTTTTAACTGTTTTATACTAAAATTTCTATTCTTTTTCTTCTTGCTCAAGCTTATCCATAGCTTCGGATCTTTCTTTAACATAGTCAGTCAGCAAAACCTGTGTGTCGTGGACAGTAGCCATACCACGTCTTAAATTTTTTTCCAAAAACGGATAAAGCTTTTCTACCCTTTCCTTTTTGTCCACTAACTGTATAACAATTGGTAAATTGATAGGTTCCGTAAAATTGATTAAAAAGCGTTTTTCCATGCCACGTCTTTCACTAGCATAACCCTCAATACATTTAAAAGCAGTACCCCCAGCGATTCCAACTTTTCTAGCTTCGTCGAAAATGCATTTATAAATTGGTTTGTCCTTATAATAAACATCCTCGCCCACATATACTGTTAACATCGTCAAAGTTTTGAATTCTGCCGTCACGTTAATCCCTCCGCATCATATTGCACTACTTTTAACTTCTCCATTTATTATAACACTTCATTAAAGCTTCCTGTACGATATCCCTGTAAATCTAACGTAATATACAAAAAACCTAACTTGCGTAAATAGGTAATAATTTCATTACGGATAACCGGATCTAATAGTTTAACAAAATCTGCTTGATTAAGTTCCAACCGTGCAAGTTCCTGATGCCACCGCACTCGCAATTGACCAAACCCATACTCCGCCAAAAACTCTTCTGCTTTTTCTATCCTAGCCAGTTTTTCCTCTGTTAAAATTTCGTTATAAGGAATACGTGATGCTAGGCATGCTGCTGATGGTTTGTTCCATGTAACAATACCAAGTTTTTGTGATAACTCTCTTATATCGTTTTTTGTTAGTCCAGCATAACATAAAGGACTTTTTATTTTCAATTCTTCCAGCGCTTTCATTCCTGGTCTATAGTCATCCAAATCATCAATATTTGATCCATCAACAACTATATTTATGCCTCTTTTTCCAGCCTCAGTTTTCAATAAAGAAAATAGTGCCTTTTTACAATAATAACATCTATTAGAAGGATTATCTGCCACATTTTCTATAGCCAAAACATCTACATGCAATATCTCATGAGGGATAGACAACTGTGCAGCAAATTGTTGAGCGAACTGTGTTTCTTTGCGTGGATTAAAAACAGATTGTACCGTTATTGCAATAGCCTTATCTCCCAATACCAGCTTTGCTACCGTGGCCAAAAAACTAGAATCAACGCCACCGGAAAAACCAATCGCCACACTGCCAAGTTCTTGCAAATATTGCTTCAATCTCTCATACTTTTCCTCAATGCTCATTATTTTTACCTCGTAGAAGACCATGCTTGCGCCAGAGCAAATATACCCCGCAGCCAAGTAAAAGTACTCCCAATGACCATCCCGCTGCTTTAAAGGGGTTACAATAAGTAACAGTAGCCTGCATAGGGTTATCATCGCCAATGGATAAAACCCAAGTCATAGTTCTACCATCTTCCGAAACCATAGAGGCATTGGTCTTAGTGACTCTTGTAGGCAACTTCAAAACAAACCGTAAATCAATTTGTTTTATCAAATTTTCCATTAACCACTGTTCATTGCGCTTAGAATTTTTCTCTGGGTTTGCCTTTAAATTTAAATGAGTATTAACTGTAACTGTATCAAACAATAACCCTTTATCAACTACAAGCATAGGTTTTACCACTGTAGTATCTTTAGTGGCTGCTAGTGCGTCCTTTGCTTTGCCACTATCTAATACTTTTTGCAATTTTTCAAAACGAATAGCCTCTAGCACCTTGGAATCTTTCACATCGCTTATACGTGCTTAATGATTATGTGCCAAATAGCTCTTCATCTCTCCATCGTTCACCGTGTTAACTGTATAACCATCCTCGGTAAAATCTCTTCGAAAAGAATCTAACCCTTTGGTTAAAATAGGTACTGCTACTAGTTTACAATCTATATCAGCGGCACCCATACGAGAAATATCCAAAGTAATGACGCCTTTTGCGCAGCCAGCTAAACACATGGTCAAAAAAAGCAATAATAGCATAAATATTTTTTTCATAGTTAGCTCCTAACGTTTTCTATTAACCATATCTACTAATGCCTGTTCACGCAACACTGTTTTTAATATCTTCCCTGTGGCATTTTTAGGCATTTCAGCTCTAAACAAAATTTCCCGCGGTACTTTATAAGCCGCTATTCTTTCCAAGAGATATTTACGTATGTCTCTTCTATCCAAAACCGCACCTTCATTTAAAACTATATAAGCACAAATAGCTTGTCCTCGTAATTTATCAGGAATGCCTATAACTGCAGCTTCAAGAATAGCTGGATGCGTGTATAATACTTCCTCCACTTCTCTTGGATAAACGTTTTCTCCGCTTGATATGATCATGTCCTTCAAGCGGTCGACGATAAAAATATAACCTTCTTCGTCTTTATAGGCCAAATCTTCTGTATGCAGCCAGCCATTTCGCAAAGTTTTTGCCGTTTCCTCTGGCATGTTAAAATACCCCAGCATGACATTATCGCCGCGCACACACAATTCCCCTACTTCTGAGGTTTGCATTTTTTCATCATTCTCATTTAAAATTTCTACCGTAATTCCCGGTAGTGATGGCCCTATCGAACCAATTTTAATAGCATTGGTAGGATTAACAGAAACAACCGGCGATGCTTCTGACAAACCATAACCTTCTTGGACAGGTTTACCAAATTTCTTTTTAAATCCTTCTGCTAAAACCCTAGGCAAAGGAGCTCCCCCACTTATAAAATATCGGATAGCAGCTAGCTCTTCCGGTTCTGCCCCCTTATAAAATAGCTGTATCATAGTAGGTACTCCGGCGAAAGCGTTTATATTATGAGCTGCAATAAGCTTCATGGTATCTTTGAAGATATATGTTTCCTGCACAACAATAGTAGCCCCATAATATAATGGTCCAC
>JAQVYX010000154.1 GCA_029004715.1 Acidaminococcaceae bacterium
CGTACGAATTTTATATAAAAAATTTTAGATACAAAGGGTAAAAGAATAGTTGTTTTTGGTAGGGTATTTCGATGGTAGGGATAGGTGGTTGTTAGGTTATTGACATTGTACCTACATATTGTTATTATTATCAGATACAATCATATATTGGAAAGATAATGATAAGGAGTAGTAAAAGTACGGGTTCTGCAGAGAGGATATGATTTGCTGAAACATATCCGAACAATCGGCTTTGAAGTCGCCCTTGAATTGGCAAGGTGAAGTTAGTAACTTTGTCCGTGATGCACGTTACGCATATGAGGTGTCCAAACTTTTTGTTTGGGAATTTAGGTGGTACCGCGAAAGTTATTTTCGTCCTATATCTGTGTAAAAACAGGTATAGGACGTTATTTTTTATTTTTAGTTGGCAACTTACACAATATGGAGGAAAAAACAATGACTATTGAGACAAATGAAGAACACAATATTCCTAAGGTTTACGATCCGGCCGCAGTAGAAAAAAAATGGTATGCGTATTGGGAGAAAAATCATTATTTTCATGTGGAAGTAGATAAAAACAAAGAGGCTTTTAGTATTGTTATTCCACCGCCTAATATTACGGGACAATTACATATGGGACATGCTTTGGATAACACGCTGCAAGATATCCTTATTCGCTGGCATCGTATGATGGGGCATAATACCTTATGGATGCCGGGATATGACCATGCCGGGCTTGCTACGCAAATTAAAGTTGAGGAAGTAATAAAAAGGGAAGAGGGGAAAACTCGCTATGATTTGGGGCGAGAAGAATTCCTTAAACGTGTATGGCAGTGGAAGAATCAATATGGTGATCGTATTGTTAACCAATTAAAATGTTTGGGTGTATCTTGTGATTGGGAACGCCAACGTTTTACCATGGATGAAGGATGTTCTCAAGCCGTACGAGAAGTGTTTGTTTCTTTATATGAAAAAGGGCTTATCTATCAAGGCAGCCGCATTACTAATTGGTGCGTAAACTGTAATACAGCTTTATCAGATATAGAAGTAGAGCATGCTGATGAAGCAGGTCATTTATGGTATATTCGTTATCCAGTGGTAGGAGAGGAAGGAACTTATTTAACCATTGCTACTACGCGACCGGAAACAATGCTAGGAGATACTGCGGTTGCTGTTAACCCGGAAGATAAGCGCTATGGTTATTTAGTAGGCAAGACATTAAAGTTACCTTTAACTGATAGAACTATACCTATTATTGCGGATTCTTATGTTGATCTAAAGTTTGGTACCGGCGCAGTTAAGATCACGCCTGCTCATGATCCTAATGATTTTGAAATGGGGATGCGCCATAAGTTAGAAAATATTGTCGTAATAGGTATGGACGGTAAGATGACGGCGGAAGCCGGTATTTATGCAGGCCAAGAACGCTATGAATGTCGTAAGAACATAGTCAAAGCATTAGAAGAGTTGGGTTTCTTGGTGAAAATTGAAGAATTAACTCATGCAGTTGGACATTGTCAACGTTGTCACTGCGTAGTTGAGCCTTTAGTTTCCAAACAATGGTTTGTGAAAATGGAACCTTTGGTAAAAGCTGCTGTTGACTGTGTCGAAGACGGCCGTACGCAGTTTGTGCCTGAACGTTTTACTAAGAGTTACACTAATTGGATGGATAATATACATGACTGGTGTATTTCGCGCCAGATTTGGTGGGGACACCGTATTCCCGTATGGTATTGCGACGATTGTGGAGAAGTGATTGCTTCACGCACTGATATTGATAAATGCCCTAAATGTGGCGGCCATGTACATCAAGACGAGGATGCATTGGATACTTGGTTTAGCTCTGCCTTGTGGCCTTTTTCTACAATGGGATGGCCTGAAAAAACCGACCTTCTAAAACAATTTTATCCAACTAGCGTATTGGTTACCGGGTACGATATAATTTTCTTCTGGATTGCCCGTATGTTAGTTATGGGTATGGAATTTATGAAAGAAATTCCCTTTCATAAAGTGTTTATCCATGGCCTAGTCCGAGATAGCCAAGGCCGCAAGATGAGTAAATCTTTAGGCAATGGTATTGATCCCTTAGAAGTTATTGATAAATATGGTGCAGATACTTTGCGTTTCATGTTGATTACAGGAAATACTCCAGGTAACGATATGCGGTTTTATTGGGAAAGAGTGGATGCTACACGTAATTTTGCTAATAAAATTTGGAATGCTTCCCGCTTTGCCTTAATGAATTTAGAAGGATATGATAAGGACGCAAAACTAGCTCCCTATACTTTGGCGGACAAATGGATTTTATCCCGCTTGCAAGATACAGAAAAAGATGTTACTGATTTCTTGGAAAACTTTGAATTAGGGGAAGCGGGCCGCTTACTTTACGAATTTATTTGGGGAGAATTTTGTGATTGGTATATTGAATTAGCGAAACCTCGCTTGTATAATAAAGACAATCCAACTGAACGGGCGACAGCACAACATGTTCTGTGTGAGGTACTTGGTTCGGCTATGAAATTATTGCATCCATACATGCCTTTTATTACGGAAGAAATTTGGCAGTGCCTTCCTCATGAAGGAGACAGTATTATGGTTTCTTCTTGGCCCAAATACCAAGAAGATTTGGTGGACCAAGAAGCGGAAGACGGTATGAGTGCGATTATGGATGCTACTAAAGCTATTCGTAATATGCGTGCTGAAGTTAATGCGGCTCCAGGTAGGAAAGCTCCTGCAATTTTGCTTGTAGATGCAGACTTAAAAGAAGTTTTAGAAACTAATGCATCTTATATTAAGTTGTTGGCTACTGTTGATAAATTAACGATTGAAAATAACAATAATAATAAACCTCAAAATGCTATGACTACAGTAGTTAATGGCATAGAAGTATATTTACCTTTAAAGGGGCTCATTGATGTAGAAAAGGAAAGTGCTCGCCTAAACAAAGAGTTGGAAACTTTATCTAAGGAAATAAAGCGTATTGAGGGAAAATTAGGTAATGCCGGATTTTTAGCTAAGGCGCCTGCTGAAGTAGTAGCTAAGGAAAAAGTTAAAAGTGGGGAAATTGGACAAAAAATGATGGCGATTAACGAACGTTTGGAGTATCTAAAAACATTATGAACTATGAAGAAAGCTTAAAATATTTAGATAGTTTGGGAAAATTTGGCATTAGGCTGGGTATGGAGCGCATACAGGCTTTATTGGAAGAACTGGGAAATCCTGAACAAAAAATTAAGACCATTCATGTAACAGGAACTAATGGCAAGGGGTCTGTGGCTAGCATGATTGCAAATATTCTTTTAGCTTCAGGTCTTAACGTTGGTAAGTTTACTTCGCCCCATTTTGTACGTTATAATGAGCGCATAGAAATAAATGGCAAAGAAATAGACGATAGTACTTTTGCCATGGCTCATACCGCGGTGGCTGTGGCTGTAGATGCTGTTATGAAAAAAGGTATAGCACAACCTACGCAGTTTGAAGTACTTACGGCAGCAGGGTTTCTTGTTTTTGCCTTAGAACATGTAGATTATGCCGTTATTGAAGTAGGGTTAGGCGGTTTATGGGATTCTACTAATGTTATAAAACCTGAGGTAGCAGTTATTACTAACGTAAGTTTAGATCACATGGATAGATGTGGTAATACAGTCGAAGAAATTGCAATGCAAAAAGCAGGAATTATTAAAGAAAAAGTACCGGTGGTAACTGCGGCTACGGATAAAGCTTTGGGGCCTATTACCGCCATGAGCATGTTTAAGCAAGCTCCGCTTTATATTTTCGGCAGAGAGTTTACCGGACAAGAAGTGACCAGCACAATGGAGGGACAGACATTCACTTTAAGCGCCGGAGAATATCATTCCAATTATAGTATTGTTCTGCC
>JAQVYX010000155.1 GCA_029004715.1 Acidaminococcaceae bacterium
TAAATACTAGTGAGGAAGCTTGGGCTGGTGCCTGTGATATTGTAGCCGAGAATGTTTCTGAACGTGCTGACATCCGTGATGCTGTCCGCAAAGAACTCTGGCGCAGTGCTGAGCTAGTGTCTGAATTATGCGTAGATGATATTATAGGTCAAGACTTTCTCATGTACAAGGACTATTCCGAACCAATTAGGCAGCTACCTCCCCATCGCATACTAGCCTTAAATAGAGGTGAAAACAAAGCTTGCTTAAAATTAAAATTATCTTTGCCCAGTGAAGCTATTTTAGGTATCATTGGCCGCAAGTTAAAAATAAATCCCGTGAGTGCTTTTACCGCGCTCTATACCAACGCTGTGGCTGACGCCTACAAAAGGCTTATATTCCCAGCCCTAGAACGTGAAATCCGCAAAGAGCTGACGGAAAAAGCAGAAAAACAAGCTATATCAGTATTTGCGAGTAATTTAAGACAATTGCTCCTGCAACAACCTCTCGGTGGGCATACGGTTTTAGGCCTTGACCCTGGTTATAGGACAGGCTGTAAATGTTCCGTTGTTGGTCCTCAAGGGGACGTACTGGCAATTGGCGTTTTAAATATTACCGGTAGTGAAAGGCAACATGCTCAGGCTGAAGTGGATTTTTTAAAATTTATTAAAAACCATAAAGTAACTTTGGTATCTATAGGTAATGGAACTGCCTCATATGAAACAGAAGAATTCACCGCACAAATGATAGAAAAACACAAACTGAATATCGCCTATATTATAACCAGCGAAGCCGGAGCTTCTGTGTACTCCGCCTCTAAACTCGCTCGTGAAGAATTGCCAGAACTTGACGTTTCTATTCGCGGAGCCGTCTCCATTGCTAGAAGGGTGCAAGACCCTCTCGCCGAATTAGTAAAAATTGAACCTAAAGCTATTGGTGTTGGTCAATATCAACACGACGTAAATCAAAAAGCATTAGTAGAGACCTTAGGCAGCGTTGTAGAGTCCTGCGTTAATCATGTAGGCGTAGAGTTAAACACTTCTTCCCCCGCACTTTTAACTTATGTAGCAGGCATTAGTCCCGCAGTAGCCAGAAATATAATTTCCTATCGCAGTGAGAACACCCGTTTTAATAACCGCAAAGAATTGTTAAAGGTAGCACGCCTAGGTCCTGCCGCCTTTACCCAATGTGCCGGATTCCTACGCATCCAAAACGGAAAAAATCCTTTAGATAATACCTCTGTCCATCCTGAAAGCTATAAATTAGCAGAAACTATTCTCGCCGAATTAGGTTTTACGTTAAAAGACTTCACAGCCAACAGCTATGCTGTACAAACAGCAGCTAGTGAGGCAGATCCTAAAGCGTTGGCTCTTAAATTAAATGCCGGAGTCCCTACCGTAACTGACATTTTAACTGCTCTTGCTAAGCCTGGCCGCGATCCCAGAGAAGACTCTCCTGCTCCTATGAGCCGCAAAAAAATAACCAAGCTTTCTGATTTAAATATTGGTACCAAAGTACGCGGTACCGTACAAAATATTGTAGACTTTGGCGTTTTTGTAGATATAGGGCTTAAAGTTAGCGGTCTTATTCATAAATCAGAACTCAGTGCCAAATACTTCAAGCACCCTTTAGACGTGGTTTCTGTGGGTGATATTATTGAACCTATCATTATAAGCATTGATGAACAACGCAATCGTATTGGTCTTAGCTTAAAAAAGGCTAACACAGCAAAATAATAGTTTAAAACCAAAAGTGAGCCCGGGAAAAATCCCTAGGCTCACTTTTTATTGCACTTTAACACTAATTTCTGTAACAAAATCTCTCTTATCTTTTACAACATACACATCAAATATTAAATATTCTTTTACATCTCCGTCAATCGTATAGCCCCTAGCGTTAATAAAATCTAAAAGCTTTGCATAGGAAGTGCCAATATTTTCATAAGGTCCGCGATGATAAATAGTAGCATAAGTCCCAGACGGTAATTTTAAATAATTTTCATTACTAACGGCTTTATTAATAATAATAAAAGTCTTCGTATATTTAAGACTTCCACTTAAAAAATCTTCTTTTTGAATGATAGAGCCCATAGAATAATCTGCCAAATAGTCTTCTTGTTCTACAAAAAGCACTAACTGTTTTAAACTAAGATCTACTTGTTCGTCACCATAGGGAGGTTCTATCGCTAGCCATAAGGCATGTTGCGTCTTACGTTTCTTAATAAATGGTCCTTTTTTATCCGCCCAATCTTTATAATCTTCATAAACACTAAGCGAACTATTTATTTTTGCTCTCACTGCTTTAAGTTTAGACATGTTCCTCTCTACTATCTGTTTTTGTTTTTTTAGTACCGCAATACTTTTTTCTGCACTCCTGTCCGTAAGATAACTATTTATTTTTTTCAGTGGTAACCCCAGAAATTTTAGAAAGAGGATAACATCTAATGCCGCAAATTCTTCTAAAGAATAATAGCGATAGCCATTCTCTTCATCGATATATGCCGGTTTTAGTAGACCTTTTTTGTCATAAAAGATCAATGTTTGTTTTGATATATGGTGTATTTTGGCCGTTTCTCCAATTGTAAAAATGCTTTTCATCTTTTTTTGCATCTCCCTCTTGACTCTATAGTTACTATATCCTTTATCATAATATACAAGGTTAATTAGTACAACCAAGGAGGCTGATTATTATGAAACTAACCTTGACAAAAGGGTGAACATTCTCTAAATTTTTGAGTTTCGTCATCCCGTCAATACTAAGCATGGCATTTATTTCTCTCTATTCGGCGGTAGATATCTTCTACTTAGCACATTACGTGTCTACTAATGCCATGGCGGCAATCAATATTGTTATTCCTTATACGAACTTTGTTTGGGGCCTAGCTGTAATGTTATCTGCAGGCTCAGCGGCACTAATAGGAATCATGCTTGGAGAAGGCAAAACTAGAAAAGCAAATAAAGCTTTCTCATTAATCTTTATTTTTCTCGTAACAGCTGCAATTATAATGACCATATTCTCCCTTATTTATTTGGATAATTTAGTGCGCTTCATGGGAGCAGGTCCTAATCTCTTTGATGATGCCTACACCTATTTATATATACTGGTAATATCCACACCGATATTGATGGCCAAATTGTTTCTAGAATACTATGTGCGCCTGGACGGCAAACCTGCTATCGCGTTAGCAATTTCCTTTATTGGCTTAGTTTTTAATATACTATTCGACCACATCGCTATCGCTGTACTTGGTTGGGGTGTTTGGGGTGCTGGCATCTCAACTGCTCTTTCTATTACCCTTTCAGCACTTATTGGTATTGTTTACTTTAAATATTTTGCCCATAACTTACATTTTGTTATTCCTACTTGGGATGGAGCCTTTATATATGATTCCATCGTCAATGGCTCTAGTGAAATGTTTACAGAAATTTCTGCCGGCATCGTAGGTGTTTTGTTTAATATCACCATTATACGCTATGCAGGCGAAAACGGGGTAGCGGCAATGGCCGTTATTATTAACCTTTACTACTTTTTAATTAGTATTTATCTGGGAATTGCAGCCGGGGCGCAACCACTTATCAGTTATAGCTTTGGTGCTTTTGATAAAAAAGCAATGTCACAAGTACTACATTACAGTAAAGTAGCAATACTAACTAGCTCTCTTATGATCTTTACCGTAGCACAAATTTTTGGTCACTACATTATTAGTTGGTATATTGGCGACAATGCTCAAGTTATCGCTTTAGCCCATAGCGGATTTCGCTTAGTATCTTTTTGTTTTCTATTTTTAGGTGTAAATGTTTTCATTTCCGGATTGTACTCATCAATTGGCAACGGTAAAATTTCCGCACTAATTGCTATTTGCCGTTCCTTTAT
>JAQVYX010000156.1 GCA_029004715.1 Acidaminococcaceae bacterium
AGACTAGTAGCTTGGGCTGATTTTAATCCTAAAAACAAAGGCTTAACATAGTCGCCACGGAGCATTTCCAAGAAGAAACGCAAAGCAGAGTAGAGAATAACGTAGAGAAAAAAGACCTGTCCACGAGCATATTTAGTAGTTTGAAATAAAAGCAGCAAAGCAAAGAGAATAATATCTATTTGTCCTTCCCATACTTCTGCCGGCCATAAAGGAACACTGCCATATGTTTGATGTGCTAAGGTTCCAATTGGATAGAGGATGCCAAAGTTGCTTCCGGTGGGGGAACCAAAGGCGTCGCCGTTTAAGAGGTTAGCCATGCGCCCAATAGACTGACCTATAAGTAAAGCAGGTGTAATAACATCTAAAAGAGCAACCCAGTCTATATTGCGCTTTTTACAATAATAAATACCAGCTAGAATACCGCCGGTAATACCACCTTGAATAGCCATACCACCTTGCCAAACAAAAGGTATTTGCAAAAGATGCCCACTGTAATAGTCCCAGTCAAAGAAGAATACATCCCATAAGCGACCACCTATAATTCCGGCGAACCCGCCATAAATTCCAATGTCTACAATGTATTCGTGCCAGCCATGTCCATCTTTTTTTGCTAAAAAATAACTTACTGCTGTTGCTAAAAAAATAGCTAAACACATAATTAGGCCGTACATGCGTACGGGAAAACCGCCAATATGAAATAGGTATTGATGCATATTTCCTCCTAAGGTATTAGTCATTATTAAGTAATTATAGCACAAGGCGTATGCGGATTAAAGTGAACTTTTTGGTAATAGTTATTACTATTGACGAATTCAATGTAATATACTATGCTTAAAATATATAGATAATGAAAGTAGGTAAGATTATGTTAAAAATAGAGAACTTATCAGTTTCTGTTAATGGTAGAGAAATCTTGCATGATATTAATTTACATATTAAACATGGTGAAGTTCACGTACTTTTCGGGCCTAACGGTATAGGCAAATCAACCTTGATGAGCGCTATTATGGGGTTTGAACGCTATAAAGTTACTAAAGGCAAGATATATTTTAAGGGAAAAGATATTACTGAAGCCCCTGTGTTTGAACGTGCAAAACTTGGCGTAGGAATCATGATACAGCGTCCACCCACAATTCGCGGACTTAGTCTGCGCCAAATGGAAGGCATTTGTGGTGCTACTCCTGAAGAAACTGAGAACATGGCCAAATGGATGGGATTAAATAAATTTTTAGATCGCTCTGTTAATGAAGGGTTTTCCGGTGGAGAAATAAAACGTTCAGAATTATTGCAGCTAATGGCACAAAAACCAGAGCTTTTATTATTAGATGAACCAGAATCAGGCGTTGATGTAGAAAACATTGCTTTAGTGGGAAGGGCTGCTAACTATATTTTAAATAGTCAAACTTCTGCTTGTGGCAAGGTCTGCGATAGACCTAGTTGTCCTCATAATTTTGGCGATGTTAAAACAAATCCATTGGCAAAAAGCACTCGTTCCGGTTTAATTATTACGCATTTAGGACATATTTTAAAATATGTTCCTGCTGATATTGCTCATATTGTATTTGATGGCACCTTGGCTTGTTCAGGAGATCCCGAGGAAATGCTTAGTTGTATAGGACAAAGCGGGTATGGACATTGCATTCATCAAGGGTGCAGGA
Organism: Acidaminococcaceae bacterium; assembly: GCA_029004715.1. Lineage (GTDB taxonomy): Bacteria > Bacillota > Negativicutes > Acidaminococcales > Acidaminococcaceae > JAAYAE01. The sequence continues at coordinate 1,659 of JAQVYX010000156.1, forward strand.
GGTGGAAAAAATGAGCTTAAATAAAGATAAAGTAACAGCTTCGTTAGATAAAAAGGCCGCTTATGGTGAAGACTTAAATTTGGCTTCCTATGATGATAGTGATCTTGATCGTATAAAGAATATTGATGAGCTGTCTGTAGCCGGCAAGAAAAAATTAGAACGTATTGGTATTGAGCTAGACGAAGAGGGTCGCAGTGCTACTTTTGTGCAAGTTGATAATGCCGCGGTAAAAGTTAATGTAAAAAAAAATACGCCGTTAGTACTTCTTAATACGGGAGAGGCTGCTAAACAGTTTCCTGAATTGGTAGAAAAGTATTGGTGGAAAGCAGTAGCGCCGGAAACTGATAAATATACGGCTAAAACAGCGTTGGAAAAAGAAACAGGTTATTTCATTCATGTAAAAGCAGGTACTAAAATCTCTGCTCCTTTGCAAGCTTGTGTCTTCATGGGTCATGAAGACCAACTGCAACGAGTACATAATGTAATAATTATGGAGGAAGGTTCCGAACTGAACATTATTTCCGGCTGTGCTAGTGATCCCACCGTTGAAAATGGGGTGCATATTGGCATTAGTGAATTTTTCATTGGGAAAAATGCTAAAATGACCTTTACTATGATTCACAGTTGGGGCGAGAAGGTTGCTGTGCGTCCTCGTACGGTAGCCATAGTAGAAGAAGGTGGCTTGTATATGTCTAACTACGTATGCTTGGATAAGGTTGCCGACGTGCAGATGTATCCTACTTGTAGGCTGGTTGGCAAGGGAGCCACGGCACGTTTGAATTCTATTTTAGTAGCTCCTAAAGGGTCTCATTTGGATATTGGTGGTAAGGCTATTTTGGAAGTGAGCGGGACTAAGGCAGAAATAATAACACGTTCTATTTCTACAGGTGGTACGATTATTAATCGAGGGTTGTTGCAAGGACTGGCTGAGGGTGTACGTGCTCATTTGGAATGTAATGGCCTAATGCTTAACGATACAGGACGTATTTACGCTATTCCTGAATTGGATGCTCATACAGGTAATTCTGAGCTTAGTCATGAAGCCGCAGTTGGGCGGATTGCTCCTGAGGAGATTGAATATTTAATGGCACGTGGCTTAGACGAAGAAGAAGCTGCAGCAACTATAGTTCGTGGATTTTTGAATATAAATATTGAAGGGTTACCAAAGAGTCTGGAGAAAAAAATAACAGATACTTTAGATACCTTTACTTATAACAAGGGAATGTGATAAAATGCCGCTGATAAAAATATCAGCGGCATTTTTATGTAAGTTTGACTAATTGAAAATTAGTATAATCGGCAGCTACTAATTTATAAGTAATGCCGTTTTTTTCACCTTGGAAAACGCTAGCGGCATCAGCACCGTGAATATGGCCAAAAACACATTGTTCCACTTTATACTTCTCCATAATTTTAGTAAACGCAGAACTTACCATATTTTTATATAGGGGTGGATAATGCAGTCCGACAACAATCTTTGTGTAATGATTGGCGATTGCCTTTTGCAAAGAAGTTTCTAGCCTTCCGCATTCCCTTTTCAGAATAAGGGTATCCTCGATTGAGAAATTTTCCGTCAAAGGCAAGTTCCAACCTCGAGTACCACAGATAGCAATATTGCTGTCGGGGAAAAAATCATTTTGCAAAAAAAATATTTTGTTTTCAGTTAAAATTTTCATTTTTTTTAGTGATGTCCACCAATAATCATGGTTACCTTTAAGTAGTATTTTTTTACCTGGCATTTTTATAATAGTACTTAGGTCATTATCCATTGCTGTCGTTAAATCCATGGCCCAAGAAGTGTCCCCACATAAAAGCACAGTATCATCTGCTTGTACAAAATTAGTCCAAGCAGCTAAAATTTTTTCCCTATGATTCTCCCAGTTGTTCCCAAAAATATTCATAGGTTTTGTTGGTGGAGTACCGGAAAAATGCAAATCACCTATAGCATAAATAGACATAGTTAAATAATTCCCTTCTTCAATATACTCTAGCACATTCAAATTATATGTTTTTTTAATAAAGAGATTCTTGGCAGTTCATAGCCCTGAATCGGGTCAATTCCGTTGACATTTATATACTACTATAATATAATGAAAACGTTAAATCCTAAGATACGGAATAGTACTCCTACCCTTATGTTACAGAAAGTTGACGGTAGATGCAAGTCAATACATAAAAAG
>JAQVYX010000157.1 GCA_029004715.1 Acidaminococcaceae bacterium
GTAAATAAATGCCGTGAATGATACTTTTTAATATGTTTAAAGACTTCTAGAAGCATAAGCGAGTAGAAAATTAACCTCTTTTATGTTAGCATTAGAGTCTGAATTTTAGTTAATCGTATTATAAGGTAGTACATTAAAAACAGATTAGCATATACTTTAAAATAATAATATAGTGATTAGTATACTATAATACATTTAATAATGCTACATAAAAGCAGAAAAAACACAGAATTTAAGCATATTTGTTATTATTTCAGATTATTTAGCTCTTGCCATAAATAAAACATAGGATATGATTATAATTAAGATGTGGAAAAAATGAATTTAGCAGGAGTGATTTTCAAATGGACAGGGCTAATTATCAACAATTTCAAGAATACCAAGCAAATCGTAAAAAACAAAAGTATATTCAACGGTTACGTAGGCTGATACAACTGGTATTTTTAGCATTGCTTATTGCCGGACTGCACAAAACTGTTAAATCTATTTTTGTTATATTTTTAGTGGCATCTTTTGTATTTGGTAATTATTTTTGTGGGTGGGTTTGTCCTTTTGGAACTATGCAAGAGTATTTCAGCAAAATAGGCTCTATGGTTTGCAAGGAAAAAATAAAAATGCCTAGGGGAAAACAGCATTATTTACAATTTTCTAGGTATTGTAAATGGTAAAATAGACTGCACAGATTTCCGCCAATAACTACACATATATCTGCCAAGAACTACACTGTTTTTCGCCACAAAGTGCACAGATTTAAGACAGAAAATGCGCACTTCTCTTTTCAACTGGTAAAATTAATCTAGTTGAACGGAGGCGAAACATGAAAGGATATATTGTGTACAGTAAAATTCAGCAGTTAAAAGAGAAAGGGTTCAAAAAGGCCACTGTTGCAAGAACACTGTGTGTTAACCGTCGCACGGTTGACCATTATTGGAATATGGCACCTGAAGTGTTTGAGGCAGAACAAAGTAAAATTTGCCGGCAGAAAATGTTGGCTAATTACCAAGATATTATTCTTAAATGGATGTTTGAATATTCTTCTCTCAGCGCAGCGCAAGTATGTGATTGGCTAAAAGAACATTACCAAGCCAATTTCAGCGAACGTACAGTATCCCGCTACGTAAAAGACCTTAGAGGAGCATACAACATAAAAAAGCAACCTGAGCCACGCTCCTATGAAGCCGTCCCAGAACGCCCAATGGGAAAACAAGTGCAGGTAGATTTTGGAGAGAAATGGATTCGCAATATTCATGGCAGTAAAATTAAAGTATATTGCGTAGCCTTCGTTTTAGCCTGCTCACGCTACAAATACGCAGAATTGCAGTCCAGGCCATATAAAGCCGTTGACTTAGTGGCTGCCTGCCATCGCTGTTTCTCCTATCTTGGTGGGATGCCTGAAGAAATGGTGTTGGACCAAGACAGCATTGTCTGTGTTTCAGAAAACAATGGCGATATTATTCATACCTATGAGTTTGAAAGGTTCAGGCAAGATACCAAGCTCTCAATTTATATGTGCCGAGGCGCTGATCCTGAAAGCAAGGGAATGGTTGAGAACACTGTAAAATACATAAAAGGAAATTTTCTGGAAAACAGGCTCTACATTGACGATGCTGCTTTATGTGCCGGTTGTCTCGCTTGGCTTGAGCGTACTGCAAATGCAAAAGTACATGGAACCACGAAGAAAATCCCTGCCGAAGTTTTTAAAAGTGAGCGAGAATTCTTGAGGCCGCTTGTTGCTAGTGTGAATAATGTTACAACAAGAATTATTCGTAACGTCCGTAAGGACAATACCATTATTTACAACAGCAACCGTTATTCAGTGCCGTTTGGCACCTGCAACAAGGAACCGGAAGTACAGATCATAGCTGCTGACGGTATTCTTAAAATATCTAATATGACTGATGAAGCTATATGTGAACACAAGATAGCAACTGGACGAGTCCTATTAATTCAAAGCACCAACCACCGTAGGGACAGAACAAGCGGGCTAGACAAAATGCAGAATGAGCTAAACAATATACTGCATAATTCTGCCAACGTTTTTTTGGAAATAATCCGGCAGGAGAAATCCCGTTATGCCAGAGACCAATTTTGCCTTCTGCAAACAATGCATGACCAGTATGGCACAGAAGCTGTATTAGAAGCCGTAGCCTTTTGTAACGGCAGCAAATTGTACAGTGTGAATTATATCAGGGACTATTTACTGCATAGAGCGATACCGCTAGTTCCACAAGTTAAGCCGCTGCTGCCGGTTAAAGATAGCAAATACCACGTTTCCACGGAAAAACGGGCATTAGATGTATACGCAAAGGCAGGTGAAACTTGTGGAAACGCCATCTGAACGCGTAGGGAATCTGTTGGAGCAGCTCAGGCTGCCTGCCTTGGATTTTGAAGGCCTCTATACCGGCAAGAACAAATTAACCCCTTTAGAAATCTTGGAGCTTTTTCTTAGAGAAGAGCTAGGATTGAAAACCGCACGGCAAAATGTGCTACGACGCCGCAGGGCAAGATTACCGACCGAAAAGTCTCTTGAAGCCTTTGACTTCGGTTTTCAGCGAAGTGTATCCAAAGAGCAAATGCTAAGACTATCTGATATGACCTGGATTGAGCAGGCGTACAATGTTTGCTTTCTTGGACCGCCAGGCGTTGGCAAAACACACCTTGCCTTAACACTGGGCACTAAAGCGTTAGATCTTGGTTATACGGTAGCTTTTGAAACACTGGACAACCTTATGAAGCTGCTAAAAACGGAAGAAATATCTAACAGCAGCAAACACAGATTGAAATATCTGCGCAAGGCTTCCCTTACCCTAATTGATGAAGTTGGCTTCATGCCACTGTCGCCACAAGAAGCGAACCTGTTTTTCGGTTTCATTTCCGGCATGGCGGAATGCACTTCACTTATTATTACTTCAAACAAGGGATTTGATGAATGGGCAGAATTTTTAGGAGATGCCACCATAACTACGGCTATTCTAGACCGCCTGATTCACCATTGTGAAATACTTAATATGACTGGTAACAGTTACAGGTTAGAACACCGTAAATCTATTACCTAACCACGGCTGGCAGAAAAATGTGCAGTTTGTGGCGAAAAAGTGTGCACTTTACTTGACTGCTTACAGTATATATTAGCTATTATTATCGTAGCAAATGTTACAGCAACATTTGTTGATTTATCTAATATAAATGCATATAAAACATTTACATATTGGATGAATGGTAAGTTTGTTCAGTCAATAGCAATTGCTATTATGGCGAGTTTTCTTATAATTGCACTTTTCTTTGAGCGTCCATTTTGCAATTATTTTTGTTCAGAAGGCATTAGATATGGTTTAGCTAGCTTTACAAGATTTTTCACTATAAAAAGAAATGTGCATACGTGCGTTCAGTGTAAAAAATGTGATAAAGCTTGCCCAATGAATATAGAAATTTCTACGAATTCTCTGGTGCGCAATGCTCAATGTATTAATTGTTTTAAATGTATAGAAGTTTGTCCCGTAGTGGATACCTTAAGTTATGGTAAAGTTAACCCCTTAAAAAAGAGCAAAGATAATTCTTAATATAATTAAAAGCTATGGTTTTCTAAACTACTAGAAAAACCATAGCTTTTGTGTTTAACGGCAATTATGCAGGACAAAAGTAAATTGCGACGAATTATACAAGTGTATAATTAAACAGAGTAAACTATCTTTATACTAAGGCGCTAGTGAAAAAAGGAGCGTGTTATATGTACGGTTCAAAAAAAAATAAAATAGATGATATGCTTAACAAGATTAACGGTTTTGTTTGGGAACTTTGTGCTGT
>JAQVYX010000158.1 GCA_029004715.1 Acidaminococcaceae bacterium
TGAACTCATCCGCATATTGATAACAGATTGAAGCAATATTAGCTTCTGTTTTTCCTTTGTCACTAAAATAAATACCAATAAACATTAAAGCACCTTCAACTAAGCCGCATTGTGCTCTAAATCCGCCTGCCCCATGCAACCCTATTGCGGAGTTTAAGGTTTGCTTTTCAATATCAATATCAAGCAATTCACATAAGCAGATGAGCATTGTTCTTGCACAATTAATATCATGTTTCCAATACAATTCATGTACTCTCTCTTTTATCTTTAGGTTCATTTTGCACCTCATTCTAAATACTTATTTATTTTTCTGTCTTTATTCTCAACAACACTAAAATCACTGCGATTTGTTCCCTCTGAAACCAATAAGTGTAACCAACTTCCTATGATTTTTTTTACCACAATATTTAAAGTCCAATGCGACAACCAGAATCATCTATTTTGTCGCGCTATGCAGTTTGAATTTAATATTTTTATTATTATTATTTCATAAACTCCAAAATCGCCGTTATTTGCCCAGATACGCGAAAGACCGAGGATTTTGCAATAGGATAGTACAAACTGTACATCCTATTGCAAAATCGCAAGGTCTGACAAAGTAGATGAGTGAATAGCGGCGATTTTATTTTATCGCAAGGTCTGACAAAGTAGACGAGTGAACATCGGCGATTTTCTTTTATTATTTAATCCTGCATGACTCATCTACGCCATCTTTCAACTCTGTGCTTACCTGGGCATAAATAAGTAATGTAAATACAAGTGTACCACCTAGAATATTGCCAAAACCCGTAGGAATAAGAAAACGAACAAAGTAATCATACAAACTAGCTCCACCGTTGATTACTTCATAAGCTAACTCGCCTGAACCAACAACCACATGAGCAAAACTTCCTAAAGAAATAAAATAAGTAAAAAATAAAATCAAAAATAAGCTAAAACTTCGTGACAGTGGCATCATCCAAACAATAGCCGCTATAAGAATTCCAGCAGGGATTCCTTTTACTATATTTTCCATAGGCGTCATAGCTGCTGCATGACTTGCAATACCATGCAGAGCCGTCGCGAGCTCCGGTGTTACGAAGGTTGGCATTGATAAAAATATCGCCGCCAAAAATGTTCCTATCAGATTCGCCAAAAGCACTAAACCCCATAACCGCATTATGTTCAAAAACTTAACTCCCGAAAACTCTTTAAATAATGGGATTATTGTCGTTATTGTGTTTTCGGTGAAAAGCTGCATTCTGCCTAAAATAACAAGAATGAAGCCAGTTGTATAACCTATACTGGTAATAAGATTACTCCAAGGTTGATCCGGCAAATATATAGTTAATACCGCCTTAAATAAAAATGAAAATGATATTATAATTCCTGCTATAAAACCGGAAAAAAGCAACGCTCTAGCAGGTCTTGCTAATTCCTCATCACCATCACGCCTAATAATTTCAAATAACAAATGTGGCGATAAACGTTCATGTTCCTCTAATACAACTTGTTCCTGACAAGATAATTTTGATGATGCTATTTCCTTTTGTTTTATTGTTTTATCCTCCACTTTAGTATCAACTTTCAACATTATATCTACACCTTACCTTTATTAATATTGACCTAGCTCATTTAATAACTATCTCTCATATTTTTTGTTATTAACAAAACTCCATTAATAGGATAAATTTCGTCTATTTCCCTATTATTTTTACATAACCCGATAAAATATGTCTAGTTAATTGTGGTCAATGCAATTTGCTTCGAAGATATAATATATGGTACAGTCCTTTATTGTCATACCTTATTGTTAATTTAAACATTTTAGTGATCTGATTTCAAGCCTGCTCCGCACATAGAAATCAAACAATCGGAAGTTTTTCCAAAGAGATCACAATAATGCCAGTAGGCTGCAAATATAGCCGCCGTTGTATGTTCACAGTAAATTCCTTTGGCTGCAAGCACCTTTCTAGCTTCTAAAATACGATTTTCCGGCGCCGAAATCATCTTTATATTATATTTGTAAATGTACTCCAAGATCTCTTTCCCTCGCATAGGAACTCCAATAGAAATCCCTTCCGCCATAGTTGGTAAAACATTTACAATTGCTGGTTCCTTTTTATTGTTTTCAACTGCCACAATAAAAGGATTACACTTTTCACTCTGTACAGCAATCAGCTGTGGCATTTCGTCGATTGCGCCACTCTCTAAGAGTTCTTCCAAAGCTTTTACAATACCAATAAATAACGTGCCATTGCCTAATGGGATAAAAATATTTTTAGGAATTCGTTTTAATTGCTCGTAAGTTTCATATATATAAGTCTTCGTTCCTTCATAAAAGAATGGGTTATAAACATGGTTTGCATAATACACCCGTTCCTTTTTTACCTTCTCGCGGCAAACATCTGCACAATGGTCACGATTCCCCTCTACAATGTTTACCTTAGCATTATGCGATTTGATCATATTTATTTTCTTATCTGAAGTACCTTCCGGAACAAATATTTCGCAAGCAATACCCGCCTTAGCACAATACGCCGCTACGCTATTTCCTGCATTACCGCTACTATCCTGTACCACTGAGTCTACACCGATAGACTTGCAATGTGCTATAAGAACGGCTGCTCCGCGATCTTTAAACGAAAGTGTTGGCATATAATAATCCATTTTCAACAAAACATCTTCATCAAATTTTATAATGGGCGTCATACCTTCGCCTAAAGTAATATCTTTCCATGAATCATCTGCAAGTGCCATAAACTTTCTATAGCGAAATAAGCTCCAGGTATCCTTATCAATCAGTTCGAGAGCGAAGCGTGGAGGCTGAAAATCTAGTTTCCACAGTCCCCCACATTTGCATTTTTCTTCTCTTGTATTTACATTAGCCTCTGCGCCGCAACATGAACAAATGAATTTCATTTTTCTTCAACCCCCGCAATTCCTTATATTTATCCCAAACAATCAAAATGGAGTTTTTATTTCTGGCATAAAATTCTTGCAGGCTTATGACACCAAGGGACAGTCCCTTAGTGTCATAAAATAATTTCTATCTCGGTTTTTGTTCCGGATCAATATTATCATTATCAGCCGGTGAAGCAAAAGGTGATGCCTTCGCAAAGTCAGCAACGCTCTTTTTGGCACGGGAGGAGGTAACTATCGTTCCCGGTCCACCGATACAGCCGTATTCACAAGCCATTCCTTCCAGAAGCATTCCATTTTTTAGCCCAAGCTTGGCAAGTTTCATCATTTTAACACACTCGGCAAGTCCCTCAGCACATTCAGTCTTATCTACCATGTCGGGCTTTATCTCATGGATTCTTGCCACGACAGCGTTGGCGACACCTCCGCCTACTGCATAGCCTCTGCCTGTCACAGATGCATCCATTATTTTGTCTTCAACTTCTATTTCAGAAGGTTCTATTCCTTTGGCAACGAACATTCCCATGAGTTCTTCAAAGGTAATAACAAAATTAACATACTCTTTGACATGTTCCTGCAATGCTTCCAATTTTTTGGAAACACATGGCCCAATAAATACAACTTTACTGTCAGGGTTGTTCTTTTTTATATGGTGAGAAGTATAAACCATTGGGGTACTTGACTCTGAAATATAATCATTAACCTCCGGATATTTCTTCTGTACCATCAATTTCCACGAATAGCAACAGCTAGTGCCCATAAATGGTTCCTTTTCAGGCACTTCATCAATGAATTCTTTTGCCTCGTTTAAAGTTGTCAAGTCGGCACCTAATCCGACTTCCACCACATCCTTGATGCCAAGTTGACGAATGCC
>JAQVYX010000159.1 GCA_029004715.1 Acidaminococcaceae bacterium
ATTCCCCCTAGGTGTATTTACAGTTGTGACAGGAGTTTCCGGCAGCGGTAAGAGTACATTGGTTAATGATATCTTGTACCAAGCTATAGCAGTCAAATTAAGCCATGCACGTTTTAGACCGGCAGAGCATGACAAAATTTTGGGCCTGCAGAATATTGATAAGGTTATAGATATTGACCAGTCACCTATAGGACGGACACCTCGTTCCAATCCTGCAACCTATACAGGTGTATTTGATTATATTCGTACCTTGTTTAGTACCACGAATGAGGCTAAGATACGCGGCTACAAGCCAGGACGGTTTAGCTTCAACGTCAAAGGGGGGCGTTGTGAATCATGTCGAGGTGATGGTATGAATAAGATAGAAATGAATTTTTTGCCGGATGTATATGTTCCTTGTGAAGTATGTAAGGGGGCTCGTTATAACAGAGAAACCTTGGAGGTCCATTACAAGGGCAAGAATATTGCGCAAGTATTGGATATGACGGTAACTGAGGCTTGTGAATTTTTCAAAAATTTACCACGTATATATCGCAAACTTTCAGTTTTAGAAGATGTAGGATTAGGCTATATTCGTCTAGGACAGGCTGCAACTACTTTGTCAGGTGGTGAAGCTCAGCGTGTAAAACTGGCTACTGAGTTAGCTCGTCGCAGTACCGGGAAAACTTTATACATTTTAGATGAACCAACAACCGGTTTGCATATTGCAGACGTACATAAACTCCTAGAAGTATTGCAGCGTCTGGTGGATGAAGGAGATACGGTAGTAGTAATAGAACATAACCTAGATGTAATTAAAACGGCCGATTATCTAATAGATTTAGGACCTGAAGGTGGAGACCGCGGTGGACAAATTGTAGCCCAGGGAACTCCTGAACAGGTGGCAAAGGTAAAGGCTTCATATACGGGACAATATCTTAAAAAGCTTTTGCACTAAGAAAAAAGTAGGAGAAAAACATGAAGGAGTCTATTGCACAAACTCTTGCCGTATTACCTAATCTTCCTGGTGTTTATATTATGCATGACGCACGGGGCAAGGTTATCTATGTGGGCAAGGCTATCATTTTGAAAAATAGGGTGCGTAGCTATTTTCGAGAATCAAGCAAACAATCGCCTAAAGTAAAGGCTTTGGTTGCCAAGGTAGAGGAAATAGAAACTATCGTAACAGCAAACGAAATGGAAGCCTTGATTTTAGAATGTAATCTTATAAAAAAATATCGTCCTCGCTATAATATTAGTTTGAAAGATGATAAAACCTATCCTTATTTAAAGGTCACGCTGCAGGAAGATTTTCCACGCATTTTTGTTACTAGACGTATTTTACGTGATGGGGCTAAATATTTCGGACCTTACGCGGATGCAGGGGCATTACATGCCAATGTAAAACTTATTCGTAGTATGTTTCCTCTGCGCCATTGCCGTAAAATGAATGTTGATAGACCTTGCTTACAATATTATCTTAAGCGTTGCCTAGCACCTTGTGTAGGGAAAGTAACCAAAGAAGATTATAGAAAAATGATTGAGGCTGTAATCTTGCTGATGGAAGGTAAAACTGCGGATTTAGAAAAAGATTTAAAAAATAAAATGCAAGATGCTTCAGATAAAATGAGGTTTGAAGAAGCTGCTCGTTATCGGGATTCTTTGCGTAGCATAAAAGTTCTTAATGAGCAGCAAAAAGCTCTGACGGAAAGCGGTGACCAAGATGCCATTGGATTGTATCAAGATGCTACTGGTATTTGTGTGCAGGTATTTTTCATTCGTGCGGGTAAATTGTTAGGTCGGGATAATTTCTTTTTGACTACAGAAACTGGGGATGAGCCAACTGAAATAATGGCCGGGTTTATCAAACAATATTATGGGGAAGGAATTTTTATCCCCAAAGAGATATTACTGAGCATAGCTCCTAAAGCGGAAGAGAGCCTATTAATAGAAAAATGGCTTACTAATAAAGCAAAACGTAAAGTAGAACTTTTGGTTCCTAAGCGTGGTATGAAATATGATTTAATAAAAATGGTGGAAGAAAATGCGAAGAAAAATTTACAAGAGCGTTTGCGTAAGGGACAGTTAATAGAACAATCAGGTGAAGCTGCTGCGGAGGAATTACAATTAGCATTAGGCTTGACAAAACCTTTGGAGCGCATTGATTGTTTTGACATTTCACATACACAGGGGGCAGAAACAGTTGCTTCTATGGTGGTTTTCCGGGATGGGCGCATGAGTAAAAAAGATTATCGTCGTTATAAGATTTTATCTGCAGAAGGAAAACCCGATGATTTCAAGTCTATGCAGGAGGTGGTATATCGACGTTATAAAGATGCTGAGGATTTGCCAAGCTTAGTAGTAATTGATGGTGGTAAAGGGCAGCTCAGTTCTGCTTTAGAGGTAATACATGGCATAGGGTTGCAAGAATTAAATGTTATAGGACTGGCAAAAAGAGAAGAAGAAATTTTCATGGAAGGTGCACATGAAAGCATATTGTTGGATAAGGCTTCCAGAGCATTGCATTTGATTCAGCAAATTAGAGATGAGGCGCATAGGTTTGCTATAACCTATCATAGGAAACTGCGTAGTAAGCGTAATTTAGTCTCTGTGCTGGATCATATTGAGGGAATTGGGCCGAAGAGGAGAGAGGCCCTCTGGAAAGGATTCACCTCTTTGGACGCGATGAAGAGAGCAACTTTAGAGGAGCTGACGGCAGTGGAGGGTATGAACCATTCTATAGCTAAAAAACTATATGATTTTTTTAGAATGGACTTAGTAGCTAAAAAGGATAATATAAAATGACATTTTATTGATAACGATTATTTTTTATGTTATAATCAATGCATCAAAACAAAGGAGTGATTTCAATGAAAAAGTTTGTATGTGATGTTTGTGGATACATTTACGATGAAGAAAATGGGGATCCAGATAACAATATTGCACCGGGGACTAAATTTGCGGATCTTCCTGAAGATTGGGTTTGCCCTGTCTGTGGCGTAGGCAAGGATCAGTTTTCACCTGCTGAATAAAGGCGCAATAAAAACTGTTCCGCTGAGATTAACTTAGCGGAACAGTTTTTTTAGTGTGTTATAATAGGTAACGGAGGATTTTATGAATATGTGTGGATTTTTATTACGGACAGTGCTTTTAAGTGTAATATTATATCTTTTATTAGGTATAGAAGCAGCAATACATGTTGTAACTTTGGGTGGTCAAATACTAGGTGCAGCGGCAGTTGGTTTATTAACGGCTATTTATCATACCCTTGCCCGTTATTTTTTTGCAAATAAGTGGATTGGTAGAATAGTAGCCGCTATGTGGTCAGGGTTAACGGTAATAGTGATAGTAAGAGTATTGCCTGGCTATACAGTTTTAGATGCTACATTATTTTCGTATATTGTATCAGTTTTTTGTCTTATATCTTGGGCTACAAATTATTTTATAAAAGATAAGTGAGGAAAAAATTTTGAGTATTAAACTAATTGCTTGTGATATGGATGGTACTTTGCTAACTAGTGCAAGAAAGATTTCGAAAGAAAATGTCGAGGCTATTTTTGCAGCGACAAAGGCCGGAATAAAAGTAACTATTGCTACAGGGAGGATGTTTTCTTCAGTGCAACGCTATGCAAAGGAATTAAATTTGAATATTCCTTTGGTTGTGTATAACGGGGCGTTGGTGAAAGAAGCTTTGTCAGGCGAAGAAGTTGGAGCTTGGCCTGTAAATATAACTGTAGCTAATAAAGTTACGAATTTTTGCCAATCTAGGAATGTTTATA
>JAQVYX010000160.1 GCA_029004715.1 Acidaminococcaceae bacterium
GTCAAGTGTGTACTCTAAATCACTTATGTGTTTTCAATTCCTGTTCTGTCAAAACGTCAACATCCACAGTTAAGAATCTGTTTTCAGCAGCACAACTTTGCTTGTAATACCAATCGCGCACAGTTGTGTTTATTTCTTCGTCTGCGCCTTCTATTTTAAAAGGATAAACTGCGATTATTTTTTTTGTTTCTTTATTTCTTAATAAAAAATAGGAGCGACATATAAATGTCGCTCCTTGCAATAATTAATGATTTAGAATACGGCTCAAAAACATCCTTGTACGTTCATGTTTTGGCTGAGAAAAAAACTCCTCTGGAGGAGCCTCCTCCAAAATAATACCATCATCCATAAATACTACTCGATCAGCAACTTCATGGGCAAATCCCATTTCATGGGTTACCACAACCATTGTCATACCGTCTCGAGCTAATCCCTTCATTACCTCTAAAACTTCAGAAATCATTTCCGGATCAAGAGCAGATGTTGGTTCATCAAAAAGCATTACTTCCGGATGCATAGCCAAAGCCCTGGCAATAGCAACTCTTTGCTGCTGGCCTCCTGATAATTTGGAAGGATAAACCTGTTCTTTTTCTGGTAATCCTACTTTGACCAGCAAAGCTTTGGCAATTTCTTCTGCCTCTAACCGCGACTTCTTTTGTACATTTATTGGACCAATAGTAACATTGTCCAACACATTTTTATGATTAAAAAGATTAAACTGTTGAAAAACCATTCCTGTCAATTGACGGGCTTTGTGTAAGTTTTCTTCAGAAGCATGAACAGAAAAATCATTAATCCAGACATCGCCGCCTTCAATTGTCTCAAGGCCATTAATTGTCCGCAAAAGCGTACTTTTACCTGAACCACTGGGTCCAATTACAACGACTACCTCCCCTTGCGCAACCGTTAACGAAACATTCTTTAAAACTTCGAGAGAACCATAATTTTTATAAACATTTTTTAATTTAATCACTTTCAGCCAGCCTTTCTTCCAGTTTTCTCACTGCTAAGGACAAGCCAAATGATAATATGAAATAGAAAGCAGCGATAGCAAACCATACCTCAAAAGCCCGAAAAGTAATAGTAACAATATTTTTGGCTACATAGGTTAAATCGGTAACAGCAATAACTGAAACAAGAGAAGAATCCTTAATCAGCGTAATAAATTGGCCTGCCAAAGGCGGTAAAATTCTTTTAATTGCCTGTGGTAATATAATCAAACGCATTACTTGCCATTCAGTCATGCCGATAGAAAGAGCCGCTTCCCTCTGTCCCCTATGAATAGACCTAATCCCAGCTCTAATAATCTCTGTAATATATGCACCGGAAAAAAATGACAGTGCCAATACCGAAGCTACCATGGGGCTAAGATTTAAAAATACTCCTAAGCCAAAATAAATAAACAAAATTTGAATTAAAAGCGGCGTATTTCTAATCCACTCCACATAAATATTGCCTATACTACGCAACAGTAATGATTTTGATGTGCGACAAAGCGCTCCACCAACACCCATAATACTGCCCAAAATAATTGACATAATGGAAATTTTAATGGTCATAAATAAGCCATTCATAATTGCAGGTAAATACTCTATTAGAACGCTAAAATCCAATTGTTGCACAGCTAACAATCTCCAATCATAAACCCTTATTTCTTGGCTGGAACCATATTCCACCACTTCATATCAACAAACCAATAATCATAAGTTTTTTTGTAATCTTCACTTGCCTTGTATTTCTTAACAAATTTATTTACAGCAGCAAGCAATTCCAGATTGCCTTTAGGAATAGCTATGCCAAGATTCTCTGTTGTAAACGGCTTAAGTACTGCATAAGTTTTCTCAGGATTTCTCTTATTGTAAATAGCAACCCAAGGTACTTCATGAATAACGGCAGTAGCATTATCATTCAAAAGTTCAAGGCCAGCCAAAGCCGAGCCTTCAAATTTCTTGACCGTTGCATTTTTAAACATCCTAGTAGCAGTTTGGTCAGCAGTAGTACCCATAGATACCGCAATGACATTACCTTTTTTATCTAAATCTTGCCATGTTTTTACATTAGGATAATTTTTATTTACCAACAAAGCTTGCCCCGATGTAAAATAAGTATCCGAAAAATCCACCACTTGTTTGCGTTTATCAGTTATTGTCATCCCTGCAATAACAACATCTACTTTATTAGCCTGTAGGGCAGGAATAAGTCCGCTAAAAGCATAATTTTGAAACTCAACTTTTACTCCTAATTCTTTGCCCAGTGCGTTCGCTACGTCAATATCATATCCGACCAATTTCCCGTTTTTGTCTGCCATCTCAAAAGGATAGTAACCGGTAGCAGTTCCAACCACGATTTTACCATTTTTCTTTATTCTATCCAATGCATTTTCTTTTTTTGTACTACCACACCCAGCCATTGCCACAGCAAAAACACAAAAAACCAACACTGCCGCAATTTTCTTTGTCCAATTTCTCATAATCATACCCCCACTTTATCTAGTTTTATTGCAAATATATTAGGTTTTATCACAAAAAACCACTTTGCCCTTTTCAATCACCGTATAATTTTAACACTATTTCTCAGCACGTGTCCAGCAAAAAGTGCATTTATAAAGAATCATTCTGCTTAAATATACAGTTTTTGTTTGTTTTTCATATTTTTCATATCTTTTCTAAACAATACATATATATCATATTCGCTCAAAAATGTATTTTTTTGAAGGTTAACAATTATTCCTTGTCAAATAAAAATCTCTGTGTTATATTTAATCAAATGATTTAATCAATTGATTATCTAACATACTTTTCATAAAGGAGCATATGTTATGGAACGTGATAACAAAAAAAAATTACTAGCAGCCGCCATAGCCCTATTTTCCGAATACGGCTATGATAAAATCTCAATACGTGATATTGCCCAAAAGGCAAAAGTCAACAGTGCTATGATTTCTTATTATTTTGGCAGCAAGCAGCAGCTTTACGACTCCGCCCTTGAAAAACAGGCTGGCGAGTTGAGAACCTTTAATTCTTCCAAAACACTAAAACTTGCTCCACGAGAAATCCTCCGATTATATGCTGATACCCTACAAAAAATACACAACACTAACCCTACTCTCATGAAATTCATATGTTGGGAATTTTTAATTCCCTCGAACCACCCTGAAACTTTTATTAAACAGCGGTTACAACAAGTATATTCTCTGCTTATCCAAGCCATTGCCACTGGAGTAAAAGAAGGTATTTTTCGCAAAAACCTAGATATACATTCTACAGTTATTGCCTTGGTTGGTATAATTAATTTTTACTATATAAGCCGCAATTTGCATATGCGTGTAAGTTGCATAAAAGATGATGATGAAAAATATATGCACAATGCTATGGAAATATTTTTTTCCGGAATTGAAAGGAAATCACAATGAAAAAAAAATTGCGTTTATTTTTTATTTTAGTCCTATTGGTTAGTATAATTTCATTCGCTTTCATTGAATATAGGCAACAGCAACAGTCAAAAAATAAATTTACTGGGACTATAGAAGTAACAAAAGCCGATATTACGCCTAAAACAAACGGCTATTTACAAAGACTTAATATTAAAGAAGGTTTGTTCGTTACCAAAGGTCAACTTGCGGCTGAGTTAGATCGCAAAGATCTTGTTGCCGAACTTTTACGTGATAACGCTGCATTAAAAAAGGCTCAGGCTCAACTTCTA
>JAQVYX010000161.1 GCA_029004715.1 Acidaminococcaceae bacterium
ATTAAGCCAATAGACACTTAACCCGAAAAATACAGCCACACTGACTGCACAAACAATAACTAGGCTTAAAAAACTGAATCTTTTTTTTAACATATTTCGCTCCTTTAAACCTTTTATGCAGTCATAATTTCCACTTTTACTTTTGCACTCGTTACGGTAAGTAATTCATCGGATTAACAGGCTCACCATGAAGCCGAACTTCAAAGTGGCAGTGAGGACCAGTAGAATTACCTGTACTTCCTGCATGAGCAATAATTTGACCTTGTGCAACTTGTTGTCCCACGCTAACAAGCACTTCTGTATTATGACCATAAAGCGTTACCAGTCCACTACCATGATCAATCATAACAGCATTACCATAGCCACTTATCCAACCAGCATAAATAATTGTACCTGCATCTGCTGCCAAAATAGGGTCCCCATAATCAGCACCAATATCTACACCGGAATGAAAAGTTTGCGTGCCAAAAATAGGATGTGTCCTCCACCCAAAGGGAGAGGTTATCTCACCATGAATAGACCAAATAAACCTACCACTACCATGCACAGAACCCATAGTACCTTCTTGTTCCATATTTTGAATCATAGCAGAAATATTCTTACTAGATTCCATTAGTTCATTATATTCTTGTTCCAAACGATTCTGTTCTTCCAGAGCTGTTGCATATATAGCCCTACGCTCTGCTGTTTTAGCTTCTACAAGTTGTTTTTTTGCCTCTACTTTGGCATAAACTTTATCCAGCTCTTTTTTATTTTCTTCCAATGCTTGTTGCTTATCTGCTAAATCTTGTTTTTGCTTTTCCAATTTGTTTAGGAGACTAATATCACTAGATATAATACGTTGCAGTAAGTACATGCGAGAAGAAAAATCGGAAAAATCTTTGGCACCTAAAAGCACATCCAAATAATTGATTTGACCATTAATATAGATTTCTCTGAGTCGCTTGCTATATATTTTCTTGGTTTTGAGAAATTCTTTTTTATTCTTTTCAATAGTTATCTGAGTTGTTTTTATTTTCAATTCCAAGTCAGCTTGTTGCTCTTCTACTACCTGCAAATCCTGCTTTGCTTCTGCCAATTCTTTTTGCGCAAGCATTAATTTATCAATGGCGTTACTTACTTCTTTTTTATGATCATCGCGCTCTGCTTCTTTATTTTGCAATTGTTGCTGAACGCCTTCAAGCTTAGCTTTTTCATCTTCCAGACTATCAGCATAAGTTGGCATGGCAACAGTAAAAATCATTGCCACTAAAACTATAGCGGATATGAACTTTCTTATTACCATAATTGTCTCCTATACATCTAAGAATTTACGTAGCGGTATACAACTGCCTGCTGCCCCAATGGCTGTGCCCGTAATGATTAAAAACAAACTTAAATAGGCCAAAAAAGGCCATGCCGTAATTAAAGGGAAAAATGCTAAAGTAGCGTAAACCTTCTCTTGTAATGCCAAATAAATTTGAATTAGAACTAGAGATGCAACCATTGCTCCCGCAAAACCCAAAAACATACCTTCTAAAAGAAATGGCCAACGAATAAACCAATTAGTAGCACCTACATACTTCATAATACTAACTTCACGCCTGCGAGCAAAAACTGTAATACGAATAGTATTTGATATAATAAACAAAGTGGCCATAGCTAACAAAAACACTAACAAAAGCCCACCCATGCGTAAAAGCTTAGTTAATTTAAACATATGCTCCACTACTTCTTGTCCAAATTTAGCTGTTTCTACACCTTTCATTTCATCAATCTTGGGAACAATTTGAGCGATACGCTCTGGTTTATCTACTTGAACATCAAAAGAATAAGGAAATGGATTTTCTTCTCCCAATGCATCTAATAAACGATTTTGATCTCCCAAACGCTGCTTGAATTTAGCCATTGCTTGGGTCTTAGTTATGCTTGTAACTTTTGTAACACCTGGCATAGTTTTCAGGCTTTTTTCCGCCGCAGTCAATGTGTTTTGGCTAGCACTGTCTTCCATATATACAGATATCTGCACTTGGCTTTCTAAATATTTAGCCAAATTATTCGCATTCATAACCATAAGTAAAAACATACCTAATACCAATAAAGATACTGCCACTGTTGACACAGAAGCGAAGCTCATGAGTTGATTACGCTTTATAGATTTAAAAGTTTCCTTGACAAAATATTCTTTAGTGCTCAGGCTCATAACCGTACACTCCCTTTGCGTCATCCCTCACGATGTAACCGTCTTCAATAGCAATTACTCTTTTTTCCATGCTATCTACAATGTTTTTGTCATGTGTAGCCATAACAATTGTTGTTCCACTATCATTTATTTGCGTAAAAATCTTCATAATATCTCTGCTGGTTTCCGGATCAAGGTTTCCCGTGGGTTCGTCGGCGATTACTAAAAGTGGATCATTAACAATTGCTCTAGCAATAGCAACTCTTTGTTGCTCTCCTCCCGATAGTTCACCCGGGTAATCTCCTGCACGACTACGCAATCCTACTAAATCAAGTACAGCAGCTACTCTACGTTTAATTTGCCTATAGGGAGTTTCAATAACCTGCATGGCAAAAGCAATATTATCGTAAACTGTACGTTCATTTAATAACCTGTAATCTTGAAAGATAATACCTAGTTGACGGCGCAAAAAAGGTATCTCTTCAGGTTTTAAGCCAATAACATCCACGCCATCAACAAATAATTTTCCTGTAGTTGGAATTACTTCTCGAAAAAGCATTTTAACAAAAGTTGACTTACCTGCACCACTAGGTCCGACGACAAAAACAAATTCTCCCGGCTTAATATGAATATCAACACTGCGCAAAGCGACAGCCCCACTAGGATATGTTTTACTAATACCCTTCATAAGCAGCAATGTCAACACCTCCTTGATTATTTAGCATTAGGCAACAAACTAACTGCCCTCTTTATATTGCGGCCAGCTTCTTTACGAAGCAAGTTTATCTTTTCGTTCTTTTTATGCTGATTTTGTTGCAGCAGCTGCTTGGCCTCTGTAACAATATCTTTGGACATGACCTTATCAATGGTAGCTATAACCTTACCATCCATACCAGCTACAAAACGATCAATTTTGGGATCGTAGGAAATAGCCAGGAAAGGAATATTCTCTAACGCTGCAAAAACCAAAGCATGTAAACGCATACCTATTACTAAACTTAGGTTGCTTACTATTGCTAAATATTCTTCCGTGGTAAAGCCCTGTTCTAAAATAAATACATTTTCACGGCTTCCCATTGCGGCTATGACCTTTTCTGCAACTTGTGTATCTGCTGGAAATTGTAAGGGCATAAAAACTATTTGGGCATTATAAGTAGTGCGTAAATATTCTGCAGCCACAGCGAATTCTTTAACATAGCGTTCTTCGCCTTGCCAATGTCTTAGAGCAACACCAATGAGCGGTCTTTTATCTATGCCCTTGGCTTGTAAAATAACCTCTCCTTTTTCCTTATTGGCTTCAGGTAAAGAAAAAACTGCATCCGCCGTAACTATTATTCTGTCTTTATGCACTCCCATATTTTTTAACTCTTCAAAAGAACCATCATCTCGTACAGTCATAAGATTAGCACTATTACAAACCCACTTGGTTAAAATTCTTGCCAATGAGGATTTAATAGGTCCAATTCCTTGAGCAAAAAGCATAACTTTTTTGCCAAAAATCTTTCCCATTAAAATAACACTTAGGTAATAA
>JAQVYX010000162.1 GCA_029004715.1 Acidaminococcaceae bacterium
GCCGCCAATATCCTGCAATTCTTTCACCACTCTAGCCGCGGTTGTTTTTTCTTGGCAAGATATTTCAGGATGTCGATGAAAATCTTCTCTAATTTCTACAAGATGTTTTTGCATATTTTTAGCGTCATCTATTATCATAGCTTACTCCTTTACTCCCCATAAGCTTCTATTATTTTTTCACCTATACATTGGGTTTTACTTCTGCAGGTATGGGACAAACATAAGACTGACCTTCTGTAACTATTTTAAATTCTGCTTGAGCGGCAGTAACAAAAGAACTATCGTCAATGATTTTCTTCGTTGCTGATGCTAAAACATCGGCTGCGTAAAACATGCCTTTTAAAGCAATACTTGACTTACCTTGGGCTACCATCTGCCAAGAATGAGCCGGGGTTCCCGGAACAAAACATGCAGCAGTAAACTGAGCAGTAGGTACTACATGACTGGTATCGCCTACATCAGAAGAACCCGCTATGAATATATCTTTATGTTCATATTCCAAAACAAAATCTGCCACCGGTAATTGTGCATAACGAGCTTGTACCAATTTCTTGGCTGTACTATCTAAAGCGATTAAAGAAAGATCACTACCAATATCTTGAGAATTAATTGTCTTCTTGAATTTTTGCGCATATTCAACCTCTGCCAAAGTATAAGTGGGCAAAGGTACTGCCAACATACTCTTATGAAGTAATTCTTCCAGAACACTATTAGACAGTACGTTAGAACAGGCTTTATCAAAAACAATTTCAAGCTTAGTACCTGTCATCATTGCTGCTCCACGAGCAACGTTGCAAACTCGTTCATACAGCTTTTTAACCTTTTCCGCGTCCGTAGAACGTACTAGGTAAATAGACTCAGCATGTCCTTGTACAACATTAGGAGAAGTTCCCCCGGTATCAAGCACTGCGTAATGTATTCGGTCTGTCGTTTCCATATGTTCTCGCAAATAATTAACTCCCACATTCATAAGCTCTACTGCATCCAATGCGCTTCTCCCCAAATGAGGTGCGGAAGCCGCATGCGCAGAAACACCTTTAAAGCGAAAGTACGCCTGACAATTAGCCTGCATAGAACCCGTCATTACCGCATTACCACTAGCCGGGTGCCAAGTAAGTGCTACATCTAGTTTATCAAAAACGCCGGCTCTGGCCATATAAGCTTTGCCCGAGCCACCTTCCTCCCCCGGACATCCAAACATAATAACTGTTCCCGACTTACCACTTTCGTGTAAATAATCTCTTACGGCAAGAACAGCCCCAAGAGCTGCCGTCCCCAGCAAATGATGTCCACAACCGTGGCCACAGGTTTTACCCTTTATAGGGCTTATTTCTACAACGTCTGCTTGCTGGCTTAAACCTGACAACGCATCAAACTCTCCTAAGATTCCTATAATTGGGTGTCCACTACCAAATGTCGCAGTAAAAGCAGTCGGCATATCAGCCAAACCTTCCTTCACTAAAAATCCTTCAGCTCTTAGTACACTACACAAAGCTGAAGACGAGTCATATTCTGCAAACTTAAGTTCAGCACAGTCCCATATTTTAGAACTTACTTCCTGCATAATTTTTTCATATTTTTTCATTTTAAATCAATTCCCTTTGAATTCGCTGCCAAAGCAAGCACGGCTAGCAATACCGGCAGCAATAAGAGCTCCTATGCCAATAGCCAAAGCCACTGCAGTCGCTGTATAAATGCCGGCGCCCAGCAACAAATTTAAAAACAGTGCTAATAGAGCAAAATAAGTAACACTTGTAACCGTATATGCCAAAGAATAATTAGCCAAAGCAGGGCTTTCTAGGTCAGGATCGCAAATACGTAATAGCAATACACCAGTAATAAACACCCCTGTAGACATACCTAAGGTAGCAATCATTTGCTCGAACCAATAGCCTTTCAAAAGACGTTTACAAGCATAGAACAAAACACCGGTAGTAACAATATAACCAGCTACAACCATAACAAGAATTGGAACTATGTAGGTGGCAACAGCACGAAGGGGCAAACTTGCAACCGCGCCTATAACAGCAAATTCTGTAAAACACCCGGAAATTTTACTTTTAATTTTACCATCAACGAGATATTGCAAATTCAATTTACACATAATACCCCAAATAACAAACATAACGAGGATGCCATATGCCCAAAGAGAAAGACTACTTAACACTGGAATTTTAAAAGCTTTTGCTTGTGCCAAAATGAAGTAAGCCGCACCACAAGCCACAAAAATAATAGCTACATGGAAAGCCAATACGTCAATAGAAGATGAAAATGTTGTTTCACGCCCAACTGACGGTTGTTTGGCAGGATCTTTTTCAAAGCCTACCCGTAAAGATTCCGGAATATCTGCCGGTTTTTTCAACAATTTTGTTTGGCCATTACGTGCTGCCCAATTAATCAAAACAATACCAATTAAAATGCCACCAACTATGCCAAAAGTTGCGGTAGTGATCCCTACACCCTGAGCTACTTCCCAATAAGGAAGATTTGCCTCACGAAGCATACTGCCTAAAACTGCAGCCGTACCATGTCCACCAACAAAACCAATCCCTAGTTCCCAACCGAAAGTGGCGTACAAATCTTGGGAAGAATTAAATAAAATATGAGTTATAAAACCGATAGCAAACTGTAGCATGCTAACACCAATGCCAATGCCAATTAACGGGAAAATACCTTTCATAATGCTTGCTTCTCCATTGGCCTCTTTAGTATTCAACGTCAAGCCTAGAGGAACACAAGCAACAACCGGAATAATAAGAATACCAGGAATCAAAGAAAAAATTTTAACCCACCCGCTCGGTACTGGTAATACATTTAATACTTGAGGACCCAAAATCAAAATTAGAAAGCCACCAATAACTGACGCCGGAATAAAACATTTTTGAAAAGCAGTAATTTTGGCTCGTAAAAACACACCAATAATTAAAAACAAACCTAAAAACCCCATGCTTTTCAGCAAATCCGCGAGCATTGCTCCTGTCATAATACACTTCCTCCTTTGTATTTTATTTGAGACTTAAAAAATCTATGTCCTTAATTCCCTTAGAAGGTAACATATATGTAGCAAATTGTCAACATTTTTTGACTTTTATAACTAAATATGGTAGCCTTTTTACAAGTTAATATATTTAATAAAAACGAAAGTTCATATAATAGGAGGTAATTACCATAATTACAGTTGCTATTGTTAGTCCCAAACGTTCCTTAGACCTAATTGATAAAGTAATTGCAACCCATGATTTTGGTTGCGAATTTCATAAATACGTGTATAATACGCTAGGGGATATTAAAACTATTTACGAAGATTGCAAGGACAACTGCAATGTTATATTTTTTAGCGGAGAATTAGGCTATCACTACATTCTCAATCATATTAACAACATTAAAATTCCTTGTGCCTTTACCTATTATGAAACGAAACATATTCTTTCCATTTTATTGACTTTTGTTATTGAGCACCCTAATACCCCTCTAAATCGTGTTTATGTTGATTTTCTAACCCCACTAAATAATTATATGGATTTACGTAACTATCTACCTGCCTCGTATATGCCCTACTGTTTTGAAAGCCGTACCTATGACTATAAACAAATCACCCAGCGGTCAAAAGAATTATGGGAAAATGGCAAAATTGACATTATGCTCACTCGTAGTATTAACAATATAAAAAAC
>JAQVYX010000163.1 GCA_029004715.1 Acidaminococcaceae bacterium
GGAAGTCCGGCCATTTCTGCAATACCACCAGCGTTATCAGCAATAGGACCATAAGCATCAACAGCTACTGTCAAACCTGTTGTGGAAAGCATGCCCACAGCTGCAAGTGCAACACCAAATACGCCCATAGCAGGATCGTGCATACCATTCATAGCTATGAAAGAAGCAAGCACACCCATAGCAATAAACAACATTGGCCAGAACGTAGAATACATACCTACTGCTAAGCCTGCAATAATTGTAGTAGCATGGCCTGTTTCAGTACCATCAGCAATTCTTTTTACAGACGCATAATCAGAAGAAGTATAAATTTCAGTAATTTTACCAATTGCAGTCCCGGCAATTAATCCGGAAAGAATAGCAAAAAATGCATTAAAATTACCGAAAATTGAATTACTAAAATAAGCTGCAGAACAGATTACCAATATACCACCCAAATACGTTCCACTATTTAAAGCAGCTTGTGGATTCTTAGACTTACTGCTACGAGCAAATGCAATACCAATTATGGAAGCAATGATACCACAAACAGCAAGAACAAAAACAAATTCCACACCTTCACCTTTGGTGAAAACTACAGCACCCAAAGTTAAAGCAGATATAATTGCACCAACATAGGATTCAAACAAATCAGCACCCATACCAGCAACATCGCCTACATTATCACCTACATTATCAGCAATTGTAGCAGGGTTACGAGGATCATCTTCAGGAATTCCAGCCTCAACCTTACCTACAAGGTCAGCTCCAACATCAGCAGCTTTGGTATAAATACCACCGCCAACACGAGCAAACAAAGCAATAGAGCTTGCGCCTAACCCAAATCCTGTAACTATATCGATATTTCTGTCGAAAATAAAATAAGCCAATGTAATACCAATAATGCCTAGACCTACAACACAAAGGCCCATTACCGCGCCACCGGAAAACGCGATTTTCAAGGCTTGGCTCATACCATGACGAGCACCCTCGGCAGTACGTACGTTTGCTTTAGTAGCAACATTCATACCAAGATATCCTGCCAAAATAGAGAAAATAGCACCAGCAATAAAACAGATAGCCGTCTGAACCTGTAAGAAAATAGAAATAATAACAGCAACAACAATAATGAAAACTGTCAAATATTTATACTCCCTATAAAGAAAAGCCATAGCCCCTTCATGAATATACCCAGCAATTTCTTTCATCCGATCATTGCCGGCACTAGCGCCCTTGATACCAGCGCTAAGCATAAATGCCACAGCCAAGGCAATCAAGCCAATTACAACTGCTAAAATTAGATAAGTACTCAAAACAAATACCCCTTTCAATCCTCTTAAATTATTTTTTAGTGCGTAAACACCAAAATAGCCTTATTGAAACTTAGCAATCAGCATTGATATTACTCCAAAAGCAATACCTAACACTACCGTGATTTTTGCTAGCATATCATCCATATCATTAGATTTACCACCAAACATAGACTCTCCGCTGCCGCCAAAAGAACCGGACAGGCCTGCGCTTTTGCCAGACTGCAGTAATACTGAAGCCATTAGAGCTATACAGACTATAACATCTAAAACCATTAATATAGTTACAAACACGTTGTTACCCCCTTTTCCTTAACATCACCATAGTATTTTACCACAAAGTGCTCTTTGTTACAATTATTTATCAATTAATTTTGTGTAAATTAACGCTTTTTAGCACAAATATACTGGGTATTGCCTCTAATAAGCCTTTTTAGCAATTCTGTTGTTAACGCATCTAATTTTTCTGTTCCTAAACGGATAAAAAACTCTTCGCGCTGCGGATTTTGTTTGCTTACATTTTTCATGGCAAAATTGTACTTGGATGCATGGGTAAAATCCGAGTTCCAAACTTCGGCATTTTTTCTTACCTGTGTAAATAACCGATTACCTTTTATTGTATTAACGAGTACCACTGTGACCCCTTTATTATCACTAAGTTCAGGGAATTTAGTCTCTACGCCCCAATAGTCTGCAATAGTTAAATCAGCACTGCTATGTTCATCATTATAATGACAAACGCTACAGCTAGGACGTACGCTCATATTAGACAGAAATGCACGCATATAGGAACTTTCCTGCTTGCTTTCCTTAACACAACCTGTTAGTCCGGTAAAAACAAGTTGAAAATTATGCCAGCCTAACGTTTTATCCCGAAAATTAACACTGACTACGTCTTCACCTATTTTTTCCCTTATTTCTTTAAGTCGTTGTCGATAAACTTTGGGGCTGGGAACACCATGACATACAACATCAACTAAAAATAAGTTGTCATATTCTTTACCCAAAAATCGCACTAAGCCCGCTACCTGACAAGGTGTGCCACTAAAAAGCACCTCTTTACCTGTTTCAAGGGCGCCTTTTACATTAACATAAATATTGCCTATTTTGCTTTGTACATATTTAGAACCCCGTAATAACGCTAAATCTTTTTCTTGATTAATCATAATATGATGCACTGACAAATCAGAATCAAAAGCAGCGCCTACCACATAGCCGCCCTTAATTAAAACATGCTCTGCTAATAAAGAAAAACAGCCACCTGATGAACTTTTCTCTCTAATATCTCTATCTTTATTATAACAGGCATAGACATTTTCTACCGGTCTATGTAACGGAAGATTGAGCACAGGGCACACCTTTTCGCAAAGGCCACAACTAATACAACTATCTTTGTCAATGTTAGGATAAACAAATCCCTCATTATCTTCTCGCATAACAATACACTTTTGCGGGCACTTGTTAGCACAAGCTGCACATCCCACGCAATTTTTTTTATCTGTTATAACAATCACGGTTCATCCCACCTTTACAACCCTGCAAAAATTTATGGTGCAACTGCTAAAACGCCGACAGCTGCACCATAAACAACATTACTTTATTTTTTTAAGTTATAAAATACTTTTTTGCCGTTATATTGGGCAGCACTTGCTAAATCTTCTTCAATCCTCAGCAATTGATTATACTTAGCAACACGTTCCGATCTAGCCGGAGCGCCTGTTTTTATTTGTCCGGCATTTACAGCTACGGCTATATCTGCCAATGTAGTATCTTCTGTTTCTCCACTGCGATGAGAAATTACACATGTATAACCGGCACGCTTAGCCATTTCAATAGCGGCAAAAGCCTCGGTCAAAGTCCCTATTTGATTAACTTTAATCAAAATAGAGTTTGCTACTCCGCTTTTAATCCCTTTTCTTAAGCGTTCCACATTGGTCACAAACAAATCGTCTCCGACTAGTTGGATCTTGTCGCCTAGTTTTTTAGTCAAAAGTTCCCAGCCTTTCCAGTCGTCTTCTGCTAACCCATCTTCGATGGAAATGATAGGATATTTTTTGCAAAGTTCTTCATACCAAGCTACCATTTGTGCCGCAGTTTTAGTTACGCCCTCTCCTATTAAATGATATTTACCACCTTTATAAATTTCGCTAGCAGCCGTATCAAGGGCAATCATTACTTCTTCTCCCGGCTTATAACCAGCTTTTTTAATTGCTTCCACAATAACCTGAATTGCTTCTTCGTTGGATGCCAAATTAGGTGCAAACCCACCTTCATCCCCCACTGCTGTTGACAAACCCTTAGCATGCAAAACTGCTTTTAGATTGTGATAAATTTCTACGTTCATGCGCAATGCTTCACTAAAGCTTTCAGCACCAACAG
>JAQVYX010000164.1 GCA_029004715.1 Acidaminococcaceae bacterium
TGTTTCGGAATCTTTTGTCAAACGTATTATGCCCAGAGTTTTCATGCCGGTAGAAACGGAACTATGGCCTAATTTTCTTCGCGCCGTCAAAGTGCGTAAAATACCTGTTATGATGGTTAATGGTCGAATTTCCGATAAATCTGTAAAATCCTATCGCTACCTGTTTAGTATTTTAGCAGATATGATGGGCTCTGTTACTAGGTTTTGTATGCAATCTTCCATAGACGCTGAATATATTGCACATCTAGGTGCGGAGAAACGCAAAATATATGTAACCGGTAATACTAAATTTGACCAAACTTACGCCGAAGTTACCTCTGAAGATTTAGCTAAGTACCAAGATGAACTGGGACTTAGAAATGCTTATCCGGTTATTGTGGGAGGTAGTACGCATCCTACAGAAGAGGCGGCTCTGCTTACATCCTTTAATATTATCCGCGAAGAATTCCCTAAGGCACGGTTGATTATTGCTCCCCGCAAACCGGGACGCACAGATGAAATTGTTAAATTGGCTAAACAATACGGAATGTCTGCAGGTCTGCGCTCTCAGTTGCTTAAAGAACCCTCTCCTAGAAAAGAGTATCCGGTAATTATTATTGACACCATAGGTGAATTGGGACGCATATATGCTGTAGGTGATGCTGTTTTTGTAGGAGGAACCCTAATTAAACACGGTGGACACAATGTTTTAGAACCGGCAGCTCATGCTAAGCCCATTATTGTGGGACCTAATATGTATAATTTTAAAGATTCGTTTGCCTTACTGTCTAAGGTGGGGGCTTGTAAACAAATACAAAATGCTGATGAGATGACAGATGCCTTGCTGAAAATTTTTCGTGATGACGTTTTGCGCTTAAAGATGGGCAATGCTTCTTTGCAAGTTATTTACGAAAATCGTGGGGCAGCAGTGCGCACTATTGAATATTTAAAAGAATTATTGGCTATTACGGCTACCGAGAGCATGGTTAATGCTCATTATAAAGTTAATACTAGAAATATTAATGATGAGATTAGTCCGCGTATGCGTCCGGGCGATGCGGTTACGCAATATTTGATGCAGTTATCCCACGGGCAAGATAACAGTTTTATTGATTGGTTAGTGCTGGCGACTTTGCGCGGCTTTTCCGTGTTGTATGAAATAGGGGTAAGAGTAAAACTCTATCTTTATGAAAAAGAGATTTTTTCTCGTGCTAAACTGGATTGTTGTGTTATCAGCATTGGTAATATTACGGTTGGGGGAACGGGGAAGACTCCTACAGCCCAGAAGGTTGCCGTAATGATACAGGAAATGGGTTATAGAGTTGTTATCCTAAATCGTGGGTATCGTTCTCACTGGGAGCAAGATATTGGCGTGGTATCTGATGGCAGAAAGATTTTTATGACTGCCTACGAGGCTGGCGACGAGGCTTATTTAATGGCCAAAACCTTACCGGGGATACCTGTTGTTATCGGTAAAGAACGTGCTATTACAGGTAAATTTGCTGTGGAAAAATTAGGAGCAGAAGTTATTATTATGGATGATGGATACCAGCATTGGCAGCTCTACCGTGATTTGGATGTAGTTTTAGTAGATACATTAAATATGTTTGGCAATGGTAGTTTGCTGCCACGAGGTACTTTACGTGAACCGTTGAAAAATTTAGACCGTGCCGGTTTATTTCTTTTAACAAAGAGTGACCAAAGTTCTAGTATTTCCAGAGACACCTTGTGTGATACTTTGCATAAATATAATTCCCATGCTCCTATAATTGAAAGTATGCACAGACCTTGTAATTATGTGGAAATTGCTGATTGGTACAAGGGAATAAAAACCCAGTCCTTGCCTTTAGAAGAGTTAGACGGGAAGTCTGTTATGGTTTTTTCGGCCATTGGGAATCCTTCTTCTTTTGAACAGACGCTCACTAACGAAGGACTAGATATCGTAGAAGCTATCCGCTATCCTGATCACCATGATTATGGTATGGTGGAGATGCAATATATTATGGACAGAGCTATTAACAAAAAAGTTAAGGCGTTAGTAACTACCGCTAAGGATGCGGTTAAAATTCCCACGGAATTTATTTATTTTGAAAGAGAAGTTCCTCTTTATGTTTTAAATATGGAGATACAAATCACCTATGGTCAAGATGAATTTCAAGTTGCTATTGCTAGCGCTATCAAAAAGGAGATAAAAAAATAATGAAAGTTATTTGTGTTATTCCTGCTCGTTTTGCATCTACGCGGTTACCGGGTAAACCACTGGCTCTGATTGCGGGCAAACCTATGATTCAACATGTTTATACTAAAGCTTGCCAGGCTAAATTGCCGGAAGAAGTAATCGTGGCAACCGATGATCAAAAGGTTGTCGAGGTAGTACAAGGTTTTGGCGGTAATGTCGTTATGACTTCTTCTGAGCATCCAAGTGGTACTGATCGTTTGGCTGAAGTGGCTTTGAACTATCCGGATGTTGATGTTATTGTAAATGTGCAGGGCGATGAACCAATGATTACGCCTCAGGTTATTGATGCCCTGGCAGAAGCTTTTATTAAAGACCCGAACCTTTCCATGGCTACTTTAAAAACTTTAATGGAGCCGGAGGAATACGATAATCCTAACGCTGTAAAGGTTATAACAGATTTGAATGATTATGCTCTATATTTTTCCCGTAGTCTTGTTCCCTATCCACGCAAAAAAACGGATGATTTCAGGGTTTATAAACATGTAGGTATTTATGCGTATCGCAGAGATTTTCTTTTGCAGTATGCTGCTTTAGAACCGACGCCGTTGGAACAAATTGAATCTTTGGAACAATTACGAGTTTTAGAAAATGGGTTTAAGATAAAAGTCTTAAATAGTGATTTTCATGGTATTGGCATTGATACCAAAGAAGATTTAGAGGTAGTGAATAAATTATTCGCACAAAATAAATAGAGCGTTCACTAAAATTATATTAAAAAACACTTGGAGTACGTGGTGAAGGGAGTAAAATATGCATATTGTTAAAATTGGTGATTATGAAGTGGGACAAGGTAAGCCTTTATTGCTTATGGCCGGTCCCTGTGTGTTAGAAGGTTATGAACATAGCTTAGCTATTGGACAGGCTGTTAAAGCTATTTGTGCTAAACTGGGCGTTCCTTATGTTTTTAAAGCTTCTTACGATAAGGCGAATCGCTCTTCTGTCAAATCCTTTCGCGGACCTGGAATTGATGAAGGACTAAGAATTTTGGCCCAAATAAAAAAAGATTTGGGCGTGCCTATTGTCAGTGATATTCATGAAACTATTCAAGTGGAAAAAGCGGCAGAAGTTTTGGATATTTTACAAATTCCGGCTTTCTTGTGCCGACAAACTGACCTAGTTTACCAAGCAGCAAAAACAGGAAAAGTTATTAATGTAAAAAAGGGACAATTCTTAGCTCCTTGGGATATGAAAAATGTAGTGACCAAAGTTGAAGAGGCAGGTAATCACAATTTAATGCTTACTGAGCGTGGCTCCAGTTTTGGTTATAATGCTTTGGTAACGGATATGCGTTCTTTACCTATTATGCGTGCTTTAGGCTATCCGGTAGTTATGGATGCTACTCATAGTGTGCAAATTCCCGGAGGACAGGGGACGACTTCCGGCGGTCAAAGTCAGTATGTACCACATATGGCCAGAGCTGCTGCTGCTGTAGGGGTAGATGCCTTG
>JAQVYX010000165.1 GCA_029004715.1 Acidaminococcaceae bacterium
AGTAAAGAAGAAAGTATTAGCCATGGGGTTGGTATGCATTCTGATAATGGCTTTTGCTGGCTGCGGCAAACAACAAGAAAGTGGAACAAAAGCGGTAGCAGTAAAGACAATGCATGTAATTAAGAGGGATACACCCTTGACTTATGAGTATACAGGCTTTGTAGAAGCAAAAAATGAAGTTAGTATAAAGTCCAAGGTTACTGGTATGATTGTCAAAAAATTTGTCAATGGTGGCGATGTGGTAGCTGCAGGGCAGTTGCTGTATGTTATTGACCCACGTAGCTATGCAAATAGTTTATTAAGTGCGAAGGCTGGTTTAGCTAATGCAGAGGCTAATTTAATAAATGTACAAAGAGATGCGGCAAGATATCAAACTTTGTATGAACAGGGAGCTGTTTCTAAGCAAACATTGGACAGTTACACTACCCAGTTAGCCCAGGCAGAGGCAACTGTTAATGCAGAAGAAGCATTAGTCGCTAATGCTCAAGTTGATGTGGGAGAAACTAATATTGTGGCACCTTTTGCAGGTAAGGTTGATACAAATTGTTTGGCTGAAGGAACCTTTGTTACGGCTGGATCCACAGTCCTTACTACTATTTCTAATAGTGATCCTATGAGAGTAAAATTTTCCTTGGCTGAAACAGAATATTTGCAATTATTAAAGGGTAATACAAAAAATGGTAGTGCGCTGGAAAACGTGGTATTAACTTTAAGTGATGGTACCACCTATCCACTAAAAGGAAGAATTGATCAAGTTGATAGAAGTGTGGACAGTACAACAGGTACTTTAACTTTGAAAGCAGAATTTGGCAATCCTAAGGGCACATTATTACCAGGTATGTTTGCCCACTTACAAGTCAACAGTGGGACGCGAAAGAATGCT
Source organism: Acidaminococcaceae bacterium (assembly GCA_029004715.1). Classification (GTDB taxonomy): domain Bacteria; phylum Bacillota; class Negativicutes; order Acidaminococcales; family Acidaminococcaceae; genus JAAYAE01. The sequence goes on from JAQVYX010000165.1 coordinate 884, forward strand.
ATATTAGTGCCACAACGAGCTGTATCTGAGGTTATGTATAAGCATTTTGTCAGCATAGTTAATAGTGAAAATAAAGTGGAAATGAAAGAAGTTAAACTTGGTGCCCGCATAGGTCGTTTATGGATGGTAGACAGCGGACTAGACGGAACAGAAACCATTGTTGTGGAGGGTATCCAAAAAGTTAGAACAGGGACCTCTGTTAAAACAGAGCCTATGACGGAAGCAGATTTAGAAACTACGTCGACTACTACAACTAAATAAACAAGGAGGTAATAAACGTGTCACGTTTCTTTATAGACCGCCCGGTCTTTGCCATAGTCCTAGCTATTCTTATAACTATGCTAGGAACTATTGCCGGTTTTACATTACCTATTGCCCAATATCCTAATATTACCAAACCGCAGGTTTCGGTAGAAACGACATATGTAGGAGCGAATTCCTCCACAGTGGAAGAAGCAGTGGCTACGGCTATAGAACAAAAGGTAAATGGTGTAGAGAATATGGTGGACATGCGTTCTACCAGCACTAATAATGGTGGATACACCTTAAATGTATATTTTAATTTAGATAAGAATGGTGATATTGCAGCAGTCGAAGTACAAAATAGAGTGGATCAAGCATCATCTTCGTTGCCATCAGAAGTAACTAGTTATGGCGTTACTACTGCTAAAAAGAATTCGCAGGCGATCATGTATTTTGCGTTGTCTTCTCCTAATAAAACATACGACTCAATGTTTTTAAAAGCATATGCCATGACTAATTTCCTTGATGCTATAAAACGCGTTAAAGGTGTCTCAGAAGTAGATTCTTATGGACCGGAGTATGCTATGCGCCTATGGTTGCATCCCGATAAAATGGCCCAATTGGGAATTACGGCTAGTGAAGTTTCTACAGCTATTAAAGCACAGAATGTTCAGGCTCCGGTTGGCGCCATTGGTTCTCGTCCTACAGCTGCGGAACAGGAATTTCAATATTCGGCTAGTGCCCAAGGCCGTTTGACTACGGAAGAGCAGTTTGGCAATATAATTATTACTTCAAGCAATGGACAAAATTTAAAATTGAAAGATATTGCCACTATAAAAGAAGGACCTCGCAGCGATACTATTGTATCTTATCTCGATGGTGGGGGTACGGTCGTATTTCCTGTTTATTTGACTACCGACGCTAATGCACTAGATAGTGTTGCCAAAATTAATGCCGAATTAGCAGAGGCCTCCAAACGTTTTCCTCCTGATATGAAAATAACAACACTACAGGATAATACTGTGTTTGTACGAGAGTCTTTAACAAAAGTAGCTCATACTTTTGGGGAAGCATTGCTTTTAGTAATGTTTGTGGTTTATCTTTTCATGGGTAATTGGCGCGCTACAGCAATTCCATTATTGGCGGTGCCGGTATCCCTAGTCGGTACTTTTGGAGCTTTTGTCTTTATGGGCTTTAGCATTAATACCGTTAGTATGTTTGCCATGATACTTGCCATAGGCTTAGTTGTCGATGACGCCATAGTTGTTGTAGAAGCAGTAGAACATCATATTCAAGATACAGGACTGTCGCCCAGAGAGGCAACTTACCGTGCTATGAGGGAAGTATCGGGCCCAGTTGTCGCTATTGCTTTTATTTTGGCGGCCGTATTTATTCCCATTGCTTTTACCGGTGGGACGACGGGCATGTTGTATAAGCAGTTTTCCCTAACCATTGCCGTATCTATGGCTTTGTCGGCCGTTATCGCTTTGACCTTGACGCCGGCATTATGTGCTTTGCTTTTAAAACCACGTGATGAAGAAAACGCGCAAAAGGGCTTTTTGGGAAAAATAGTATATAAATTTAATCAATGGTTTGCCAGATTATTGAGTAAATATGTAGTTAATGTAGAAAAATGTATTCGACATATGAAGGTTATGCTTATAGGTCTCGCCGTCATGGTTGTTTTAATTGGTTTGATTGCCAAGAATTTGCCCAGTGGCTATGTCCCTGATGAGGATCAGGGCAACTTTATAGTATCGTGTAATTTGCCGGAAGCAGCTTCCAGTAATCGTGGTATTTACGCTATGGAAAAAGTTGCTGAGAAACTAAGAAAGCTACCAGGTGTTGCACATGTTTCTGCAGTATCCGGTATTGATATTTTAACGCAGGCACCTAAATCAAGTGCTGGTTTGCTTATTGTTAGTATGAAACCATACAATGAACGTAATGCTACAATACAAGAAACAATTCAAAAAACCAGAATGATTACATCACAAGTTCCGGAAATGACTATGATGGCCTTTAATTCGCCTGCTTTACCGGGTGTATCTACCACAGGTAGTTTAAATATGTATATAATGAATTTGGCTGGGGATTCTGTAGATGTTATGAATACCTATGCCAAGCAATTTGTGGCTAAGGCCAATCAAAGACCGGAAATTGGGGTTGCTTATACTACTTTTAATACAGATACACCAGCCTATAATTTTGATGTAGACAGAGATAAAGCGGAATCTTTAGGGGTGCCTGTTAGCAGCGTTTATACAGCGCTGCAAACGTTCTTGGGCGGGAGTGAGATTAATGATTTTAACCGTCTTGGCCGAACGTGTAAGGTGGTTATGCAAGCTGACGCCGAGTTTAGAAAAAATGTTCATGATATGCGGTTTTTCTATGTAAAATGCAGTGCAGGGGATATGGTGCCTTTAGATACACTTGTGAAATATCAAAGCGTAAGTTCAGTGCCTACGGTAACTAGATTTAATGGGGTTAGTGCTTTTAAAATCGCAGGCAGTCC
>JAQVYX010000166.1 GCA_029004715.1 Acidaminococcaceae bacterium
TGTTAGATGGTCTAGCTTCAGTTTTAGCTGCTTGCATCGCCGGTAAAATCTGTCCGGAAGCTTTGGAATATTGCATTTGTTCGCAAATAACGACGGAAAGAGGGCAGGAAGAATTAGCTTTTGCCCTTGGTTTCACGCCAGTTTTGCGATTGCACATTAGGCAAGGTAATGGCTATGGTGCAGCATTAGCCTTTACTCTTTTTGATGCTGGACTGAAGGCCTATAAAGAAATGAAAACTTTTGCGGAAACCGGTGTGCATGATGAGGTGAGTGAATTTGTGCATTCTAAACAAGTTAGGAGCAAACAGAGATGAAAATAGTTTATATAGCCAGACATGGGGAAACAGATGCCAATAAAGCTATGCGATTTCAAGGTCATACGGATAATCCCTTAAATGCTAAGGGACACGCTCAAGCCGAAGAATTAGCGTCCAGGGTAGCAAACTTGCATTTGGCAAAAATTTATGCCAGTGATTTAACCAGAGCAGTGCAAACAGCAACTCCTATGGCGAAGGACCATAATTTGCCCATAGTGTCGCTCCCTGATTTTAGAGAAATTTGTTTTGGTAAATGGGAGGGGCTGACTTTTAACGAAATAAAGGCGCAATGGCCCAGCAGCATTGATTTATTTTTGGAAAAACCGAAAGAAGCACGTATTGAAAATGGGGAAAGTTTTCCTGAAGTACAAAAGCGAGCTTGGGATGCCTTGCAAGAAATTGTAGAAGAGCAAGCGGAAGATACTTCAATTATGTTGGTAGCTCACGGAGGAATAGTACGAGTTTTGTTATGTGCGGCTTTGAATTTAGATTTAAATAAAATGTGGACATTTTATGTGGACAACGCTAGTTTGACATGTCTTATTAAGTGGGAAGATAAGTACTTACTAAAGTTCCATAATTATGTAGGAAAAATTTAAATTGTTTGACTTTTCACACTTTATACTATACACTGAGCATAGAATATCTCAACGAGTTTAAGTATTCCATCTTCTTACCATATCTTGGGGAAGCACCGGAAAACATCGGAGGTATGGAAAAAGGAGTGATTTATAATGAAGGAAGACAAGACTTTAAAGTGTAGTGAATGTGGACAAGATTTTGTATTTTCTGCTTCAGAGCAAGAATTTTATGAAGAAAAAGGTTTTGAAAATGAACCTGGCCGTTGCCCGACTTGTCGTGCAGCTCGTAAACAACGTATGAACGGTGGTCCTCGTCAAATGTACCCAGCTACTTGTGCTGGTTGCGGTTGCGAGACTGAAGTTCCTTTCCGCCCATCCATGGACCGTCCAGTATATTGCCGTGAGTGCTATACTAAGATGAAAAATGAAGGCAGACAATAATTTGTTAGCCAAACCGACTACATGTAAATGTAGTCGGTTTTTTCTTTTTCTGTTCAACTGTCTACTTTTTTGGTATAATAACAAAGTACCTAAGTACTAATATAATGCTGTAAAAAAAACAAAGGAGAGAAATCTTATTTTAGAATTTAAACATATTACTTTGGATGATAAACCTATTTTCGATGATTATTTTTCGGAAAAGAAATATTTTGGCTCAGAATGTAATTTTACGACTTTATTTATTTGGCGAAAGTGTTATGATGTATTTTGGGCAATTAGCCACGGGTGTCTAATTATTAAGGTTACGGTTAATGGCGTAACCTTTGTTTTGCCTGCTTTTGGAGGTATTGATGAAGACCTGCCTTTGGTTGTTGCTGCTTTGAAAGAATATTTTCAGGACCAGCCTTTTGAAATTCACGGTATCTACGAAGAGACAATAGAGCGGTTTAAAGCTTTTCTACCTAACATAACGGAATACCAAGAAGATCGTGATAATTGGGACTATGTGTATTTAGGAGAAAATTTAGCTACATTGTCAGGTCGCAAATATCATGGCAAAAAAAACCATGTAAATGTTTTTAAAAAAGAAAACCCGGATTATATTTATGAACCTATTACCATGGAAAATAAAGATGAATGTATTGCTTTCAGTGACGAATGGTGCGAAAAACGCTTGGCTGATGATAAAACCTTGAAATGTGAATTCTGTGCCATAAAAGTAGCTCTCAATAACTTAGAAGCTTTAAATATTAAAGGCGGTCTTATTCGTATTAACGGTAAAGTTGAAGCATTTACCTTTGGCGAACAACAAAACGATGAACTAGTCATTGTACATGTAGAAAAAGCTAATCCTGGAATACGTGGTTTGTATGCTGCTATAAATCAAGAATTTATAGCAAAAACATGGAGCAATATTAAATATATTAATAGGGAAGAAGATATGGGAAAAGAAGGCTTACGCAAAGCCAAAGAATCTTACAAACCTGAATTTATGGTAAAAAAGTACAATACAATAATTAAGTAAAAGAGGTGGACCATGGACTTTCGTTTTATTAAAAAAGATATGTTACCACAGATTGCGAATCTTTGGGATTACTGTTTCGAAAAAAAAGATAGTCCTTTTTTTGCCTGGTATTTTTCTCACTATTGCTTACAACAAAATAAAATAATTGGTGGGTTTGACATAGAAGGCAATTTGGCTACTATGTTACATTTAAATCCTTATAAACTTTCTTTGCATGGCAGAAGCTTTGAGGTGCCTTATATAGTAGGTGTCGCTACCGATCCCATGGCTCGTGGCCAGCATGCAATGGGCGAACTGCTTTCCACTGCGTTTACTTTGTTAAGAGCTAGTGGCACGCTCTTTGTTATTTTGATGCCGATTAATGCGGGTATTTATTTACCCTATGGCTTTTCTTATACATATTACCGGCATGGTTATAAAATGCCTTTGAAGGCACTTACCGTTAAAAGCACAGATGTAACGCTACACTTAAAACGGCAAGAACTTTTGAAAGTAAAAAATGAATTACAAAGTGTTTATAAAGCCGCTATGTGCAAGTATAATGGCTATGTAGAGCGTGATGAAAGAGTATGGGAAAATTACTTAACTGTTTCTGCTGCCGAAAATTTGGAGGCTGCCGTGGTTTATAGCGGCAAGGAACCGGTTGGTTATATGATATATAGTAAAACAAATGGTACGTTTAAAATTTGGGAACTTTTAACTTTAGAGGGACAGGCTAAAAATCGTTTGTTAGAATACGCAAGAGGGTTTGTGGGCGAGTACACACAGTTGGAATGGCTAGCGGCACCGGAGGATTTGTCTTATTTGGATTTCCAAGAGCAGTCTTATACGGGCGAGGTTACACCTTTTATGATGGCCAGGATTATTAATGTTGGTAAAACCTTAAGTTCCTTGACAATACCTAAAAACTGCCCTCGTAAAACGTTTGTACTGTATGTGCAAGATGAATTTATGCCTTTAAACAATGTTTTGGTGAAAATAACAGTTACTGCTGATGGGTTGTTGCTTGACAATAGTGTCGATATACCTGATGTAACTATGAATATTGCAACTTTAACCCAGTTGTACTTTGGAACTTTTAGCGTACGACAGTTGTTAAACAATGGTAAGATTTTAGCAGAACAAGAAGATATTGTTTGCTTATTGGAAATTTTATTTCCCATAAAGAATAATTTTATTAATGAGTACTTTTAACTGGAGGATGCTATGAGCGGAGAGATTAAAAGGATTTTTGTGGAAAAGAAACAAGAATATGC
>JAQVYX010000167.1 GCA_029004715.1 Acidaminococcaceae bacterium
GAAAGCTAATGCCGCCTGAACGCATTGCCGTTATCTCACTATTACCTGAAAGCTTGTCCATAGTCAAAAGAGATGCTAAAAGCATGGACATAGGAAAAGTATAGTTAATAACTTCAGGCAATAAGCAAAAGAATAATCTAACTAAGGAAGAAGTAGACGCCCCGTATTCTGTTAAGTATTGCGCCACTCTGAGCAAAAAAGAACTAGCCACGAAGATTGTGGAAAACGCAGCAACGCCAAAGCAAAAGGGGCCCAACATTTGTTTAAGGATATATTTGTCTAAAATGCGCATTAAATTATCGTCCTCACATTTTGAATTTGTCGCCCAAATAAAATTTACGGGCCGTAGGGTCACTGGCAACCATTTCGCTATTGCCTGCCACTAAAATCTCACCATTATTTAAAATATAAGCATGGTCTACAATGCTCAAAGTTTCCCGTACATTGTGATCAGTAATTAGTACTCCTATACCTCTTTTGGCCAAATGTGCTACCATATCCTGTATATCAGCAACAGCCAGTGGATCAATGCCGGCAAAAGGTTCATCTAATAAAATGAAGGCCGGATTCGTGGCTAAGGCCCTGGCTATTTCTACTCTACGCCTTTCGCCACCGGACAACGCAGATCCCATACTCTTTCTAATATGTTCTATGTGAAATTCTGCAATCAATTCTTGCATCTTAGTTAGACGTTTTTTTTCAGAAGATTCTACGGCTTCTAAAATTGCCAGCAAATTATCTTCCACCGTCAAACTACGAAAAATAGAAGCTTCTTGAGGCAAATAACCTATGCCAGCTAAAGCTCTTTGGTACATAGGCATATGTGTAATGTCCTTATTGTCAATAAGCACTTGGCCTGCATCCGGTTTTTCCAGTCCTACAATCATATAAAAAGTAGTAGTTTTGCCTGCTCCATTAGGACCCAAAAGTCCAACGATACTACCTTGTTCCACCTCAATGGACACGTCATTTACGACTTTGCGTGTCCCATATTCTTTTAGCAAGTTCTTCGCTTGTATTTTCACTGCTTTCTCCTTTTACTGCTCCTAGTGCTAGCAACTCAAACGTTCTAGACTAAGCTTCTATAGTCTCAGGTTTTGTCGTTTGTGGTTTGGGCACGTAAACAATGTGCACATTGCCATCAGCTTCAGCAATGCTACCGCCTGCGCCTCTTAGTTTCAAACTTTTCCCTGAAATAGTATTACCGTCTTGTGTGGCGGTAGCGTTTCCTATAATTTCTATGGTGCCATCGTCTGCATTAGTATTATAAATAGCTTGATCGCCGCTAGCCGTTAACTTCCTAATGGCACTATCAATGCGTACATCGCCTTCAGCGTTAGCAATTCCCGTCTGCATATTGTAGTTTATGTACCCGGCATCCAAGGTACTTTGACCGTCATCCATAGTAAGTTGTGCCCAACTGCCTGCAGTTTCCATATATTGTCTTTTTTGAAAGTATTCTACTTGCTCGGCTTTTAAAACTTTATCTTGTTTTGTTAAAATCGCATTTCCTATAGCAGTAAGTTGGTCGCCTCCGGCATGAATAACCAAAGTATTACAGGTAATTCTAGCCTCGCCCTGCACAGCCGCTACCCCCCCGGTCAATTTTCCCGACTCAGTTTTGGTGTTATATTCAGCTCTTGCGGATTTAGCCGTGCCATCATTGTTTGTCATAACCACGTTACCGATGGCTACTGTCTGCCCACTGCGAAAATCATATTCAATGGTATCTCCGGCAATACTAGACCCCGCATAAGCTACTCCTGCTAACGAAAAACATAGTAAAAATCCTAAAATCGCACTTATATTTTTTTTCTTCATTACTCTACCCCTTTCTGTACCAAGGCATCGCCTTCAAGTTTGAAATGTTCATTAGCTGTATCCATAATTGCCTTGTTAGCTGTAGCCACAATATCATCTTTAGTTAACTTAGCGTTACCTTCAGCTGTTATTAGCTTTGTTATGCTAGACCAAGTCAGCTTATCTCCCACTATGTCGCCCCCGCCGCTAAAAACTCCCTTGGCATTGCCGGTAAGAGTGATAGTCTTAGTTTTCATATTTACTTCCCCGGCATCAGATTTAATAGCAATATTGCTGCCATCTTCTTGGTAAAACTTACCGGTAACACCTGTAAGTACATTAACGTCACGATCGGCATCATAAACTAGCGATGCTATCTGTAAATCCCAAATTTTCTTTCCTTGATTTTCTTCATGCAAAGAAGTATTTTTCAGTTCATGTGGTGCAACTATTCTCCCTGATGGCACAGGTGGCTTAACTCCGCCCGTACCGGCCATGAGCCAAGCAAAAATTGCAGTCATAATAACCAAAGCACCTATAATGTAGAGTATGGTTTTTTTGTTTTTCATATAAAAACCTTCCTTAGCAAAGACGCAAAGACCGCGCGCCCTATCTTTTCTCAGAGCCTGTTTCTCTTTCCACTGGTTCTTCTCCCTCATAGGGCGTGTTCCAACGATGTTGAAACCAAATCCAGTTATCAGGGTATTCTTTAATTACTTCTTCGACAATCTTTGTCATCTTTAAAGTTACTTTATAATCATCGGCTTTTCTGTCACCGGTATCTTCATAGTAAAGAGGATCTTTTACAATAGCCAAATGACCATAGTCCCCAGGTTTACGTACAATAAAAATCGGTATTATCGGAGCTTTAAACTTTCTGGCAAAATAAGCAGGCCCTGTTGGCGTAGAAGCCATTTTACCTAAAAAAGGAACAAATATGCCGTTATACCCACCATCTTGATCTGCAACAAGCCCCAGCAATCTACCCTTTTTCATGGCCCTGGCACAGCCTAAAATTTCACTGGTACCACGAGAAAATATCTCTTGCCCCACACCACGGCGTAATTTATTCATAAAATCGCTATATACTCTGTTAGGCTGCGGTTTTTCCACCGAGCTAAGAGGAAAACCATTAAGAGCTAGAGCAGCCCCCAGCCACTCCCAGTTATCCATATGGCAGGCCAATATAACCGCACCACTGCCTTGTTTTACTGCTTCCCACAAAATATCGGGGTGATCAAAAGTCACCAACCCTCTGATATTATCTTTGTTCAAAGCAGGCATATACATAATTTCTGAAAATGTCATACCTAAATTAAGAAAAAGTTTATGAACATGCTTTTTTGCTTCTACAGAACTAATCCCTAAATGTTCTTGCATGGTTTTTTCTGCACGAATACGTTGTTTTTTGGCAATATGCCAATACATCTTGCCGCAACATTTGCCCAATCTTACCACAAATTTATAAGGCAAAACAGAAATAATATTACTGATGGTTTTGAGTACATAATAAAGCCACATTACTGTTTATCTCCCTGTCCGCTTACAGTATAGTCAGCTACTATTTTATCCCAAATTCCTCGAGAGCGCAAAATTACTTCAATAACTTCGCGAACAGCGCCGTGTCCTCCCTGAGCTTGAGTTATATAGTGTGCACATTTTTTTACATCAATGGCCGCGTTAGAAGGTGCTAAAGCTAATCCAGCTATGCCCATAGCCGGCAAATCATTTAAATCATCACCCATAAAAGCAACTTGCTCTAGTTGCAAGTCATTTTCTTGCGCTAAATGCTCTAAAGCTACTCT
>JAQVYX010000168.1 GCA_029004715.1 Acidaminococcaceae bacterium
CTACATAACCTTTACTGCCTACCGTAATAATGGGGACCACCTTGGTAGCATAGTCAGAACTTACATTATATTTATCCGTAAGTTTATTGATGAAAGTATTAATGTCATTAGCATAGGTATCTACAACATAAGCAATTCCTCCTGTTTTTAAAATGGAGCCAAGACCGCCTAAAATACTTGCACTTACGGTGGGAACCGCATTGCCAACTAAAAATCCACATAAAGCTGCTGCTACAATTGTTTTTTTACTCACTAATTTCATTTTGCCACCCCCGATTTTTTATTATAATAATTATAGCATAATGCATAAAAACTGCTTATCTTAAAACCGGCACTATTTATGCTTCCGCCATACCCGCTAAACCAATTACCTTGCGATGAGAAAACGTAGCCATGTCGTCACTAAGGCAGAATAAACAAATGAGGACAAGTAGATGATATTATCTACTTGTCCTCGGTCTGTAGCAATTATTATAATTATGCTTCTGCTTTATCTACGTCTACTTCATCTGATTTAAGTAGTTTTTCTACTAAAACATCTACTTTATCTACTTGGTACCCGGTGATAGTTTCTACTTCATGAACAATCATTTCTCTTAGTTTAATAATAGTTTCAGGAATGTTAGCCCCATAAACCACTGTTACTTTAACTTCAAAAGAAACATGTCCAACTGTACTTTGATCACTTTCGCTTGTAATAGCGTCTGTTTTCTTAACATTTACCTGAGGTACGACTCTTTCAGCAACCTTTTTAGCAATAGCAGCAAAAGAACTTCCGTCTCCTATACTAACTGCTACGTTTTCAACCTTAGACATGGCTGTTTTTACTAGGTCAGCAAAAACTTCTTCACTAATTATCGTTTTTCCACCAATCATGATTATCAACTCCTATAACTAAATTTGCAAATATGTACAACTCCATTATATATTATATTCTCGCAAAATTAAAATATACCTGCTATTTTACAATAAAATCACAAAAGTGTTATTTTTTTATACAAGTTTTTCGTTCCCTCTGCTTTTTGGCAAAGATAACTGCTGGAATTAGAAAAATCAAATTAGCAACTAAACTCTGAAATAAAGTGTAATTCGCCGTAGGCACAAAAAATTTCCAAGTCAAAGCTATAAAAATGCCTGCAGCCATAGCCATTACTCCCCACGAATGTGAAATTTTTCCCTTAAAGATAATGGCAAAAGTCAAGGGCAAAAAAATACCTGATGCACGCAAAGCCATGGAAAAATAAGTCCATGTAAGTACATAGGAATTCAAATTGTACATCACAAAGAACAAGGACAGAATTGTAATCGTCAGAACAGCAAGACGATTAATTAATAGAAGCTTAACCGAATCTTTTATCCCGGCAAACTTGCCAAAAACGTCATTAGAAATCATAGTACCGCACCCTAGGGCAAGCCCTGCGATAGAACCAATAGCTGAGATAATTATCCCTGTCAATGCCGCACCACCCAACCAAGGTGGTAAATAATTAATAAAATAGAGTGGCAAGGCATCAATAGGCAGAATATCTGGATTTGTAACCCGCATAAACATACCAATAAACATAGCTGGTATGCCCACCGGAATGACTAATATCCCTGCTAATATACAACCGTGAGCCGCAGTTTTACTGTCCTTAGCGGAAAATACCGCCTGAATATAACTTTGTGTGCAAATAATACCTACAAGCACAGAAAAGCAACTATAAATCCCTGTTTCGACACCCCTGCCCCAAAAACTAAACCATGGGAAAGGCGAAAATTGGGCGTGCAAACCGGTAATACCGCCAACTTCACTATAGGCAAAGACCCCAGCAACAAAAAGGGTACTTAAAAGCAAGCCTGCTTTAAACAAACCACCCATCCCACTACTATTGATTCCTCCCAAAAATACAGAAGCCAAAACAATGATTAAAATTACACCCGCTGTCAACAAATTGCCACTGTGAAAAAGGCCAACCAATAAATGAAAAACAGTAAGACAGCTGGCCACAATACTAAAAAAAATACCCATTGATGCGGTTATGCTAGTTATGGGGCCGGCTTTTTCCCCAAAGTTATTAACCATGAATTCGCTAATAGTAGTTAAGCCACTTCTGCGCAAAGGTTTAGCATAAAATAATCCCATGCAAATTAGTGAAAGCCCTATGGCGATAGTAAACCACCAACTACACAAGCCATAATTAAAAGCCATTTGCGCCGTTCCAACAGTAGCTGCCCCACCAATAGCAGTACTGAAAATACCACCAGCTACCAAAAATACTCCTGATTTACGGCCACCCACGTTATAATCATCCGCAGATTTAACTTTGCGTCCGACATATAAACCAGGCACAAATGATAGTAAAAGTACCACTATTAAGCTAAAATAATGCATGCCAGTTAGTTGCATTTTGCGGCCCTCACCTAAATTCTACTTTTAAATGTTGTCGTTCGACTAAGCGATGATATTTGTACTGAGGATATCCTACTATCATTGCTCCTACTATTTTTTGCTTGGTAGGCACTTTTAAAAGTTCACGCAAAGGTTCATACCCAGTCGCTGCACATGTCTGAATAAAGCCGCAAATAGTTGTTCCCAAGCCAAGAGTAGGCGCGTAAAGTTCTACATAAGCCCAAGATTGCTCACAATTACTAATACCAGTTTCATTGAGCCTTCTTGCCAAAGCAAAAATCATTTGCTTTGAGTTTCTAGCAATAATATCTTTGCCCTGTTCACGATACACATGTAATACGCTGTTAAAATATCTAGCACGCGAAGTGCCCGCAGCTATTTCTAATTCCATCCAATCGGCTGTTGCATCTGCAATTTTTCTAATAAGTTTTTCATCAGACACGACAATATAGTACATACCCTGAGAATTCGCCGCAGTTGGCGCATAGCGGGCAATATCTAATAGCTGCCTAATCTTATCTTCTTCAACTAATTGCGGTTTAAAATTTCGTATGGAACGACGTGCGCGCATAAAATTATATGCCTTTTCACTGCTTATAAGCTCATTTTTGATTGGTGTTTGATCTTCAAGAAGGCAACGAGTATTGCTCAGGGCTGCCGTTGGGCAAACGGCAACGCAATGGCCACAAGCCATGCAACCTCTATCCCTTATACATTTGGGGCCATCGTCTTCCATAGCAATAATGCAACTGGGACAAACATTAGCACAAATCCCACATTTTACACATTTATTTTGGTCAACTATAAGCAAATTATTCATACTACCACCTCTGTTTTAATCTAGTTAACTTATTCTAGCACAAAAAAACCGGACAATGAAGTCCGGTATTAAATCTGGCTCCTCGAGTAAGACTCGAACTTACAACAACTCGGTTAACAGCCGAGTGCTCTACCGATTGAGCTATCGAGGAATAAGTTTATCAACGAAATTTATTATATAACACCAGGCAGAAGCTGTCAATATTTAGAAGAAAAAAAGCAGTGAAGTGAGAAATGCAGTGAAGTGGCAACAGAGTTGCCAGTGAAGTATAAAAGCAGTGAAGTGACAACGAAGTTGCCAGTGAAGTTGTAGCATAGCTACAAGTGAAGTGCTCTTCGAGCAGTGAAGTTAGCCTGCGGCTAAGTTATGGATGTTTTC
>JAQVYX010000169.1 GCA_029004715.1 Acidaminococcaceae bacterium
ACAATGCAAAAACTTTTATTTAACGTTTTCGTTAATAAATTTAACGATATCAGTCGTAGGTGTACCAGGAGTAAATACTGCAGCAATACCAGCAGCCTTCAAGCCAGGAATATCGCTTTCAGGAATAACACCACCACCAATTACCATTACGTCTGTCATGCCTTTAGCTTTTAACAATTCTACAACCTTAGGGAACAAAGTGTTATGAGCGCCGGAAAGCAAGCTCAAAGCAACAATATTAACGTCCTCTTGTAGTGCAGCCTCAGCAATTTGTTCCGGAGTCAAACGGATACCGGTATAAATTACTTCAAAACCTGCATCGCGCAATGCGCGAGCAACTACTTTAGCGCCACGATCATGTCCATCAAGACCTGGTTTTGCTACTAAAATTCTAACTTTTGCCATTTTATCTTTCCTCCTATTATCACTTTAAATTATAGAGCTACGTGAGATTTGAATTCGCCGAATACTTCTCTCAATACGCCACAAATTTCGCCTTCAGTTGCATAAGCTTTAACAGCATCCAAGATCAAAGGAATTAAGTTTGTGGACTGATCTTCAGCAGCAGCTGCCTTCAGTGCAGCAAGAGTTTCAGCAACTTTTGCATTATCACGTTTAGCTTTCAAAGCTTCAATTTTCTTGCGTTGTAATTCGCCAACGGAACCGTCAACGCGAAGTAAATTTGTAGGAGCGGCTTCTTCTTGTTGGAATTTGTTTACGCCGACAATAATGCGTCTGCCTTGTTCAACATCCATTTGCCATTTGTAAGCAGAATCTTGAATTTCTTTTTGAATATAGCCTTTATTAATAGCTTCAGGAGCACCACCGATTTCATCAATTTTCTTGATGTAATCCCAGCATTCAGCTTCGATTTTGTTAGTCAAAGCTTCTACATAGTAGGAACCGCCCAATGGATCAACTGTATCAGCCAAACCAGATTCATAAGCAACGATTTGTTGTGTACGCAATGCGATTGTTACAGACTCAGTAGAAGGCAAAGCAAGAGCTTCATCTTTAGAGTTAGTATGTAAGGATTGAGTACCGCCCATTACAGCTGCAGCAGTTTGCAAAGCAACACGAACTATGTTGTTATTCGGTTGTTGTGCAGTTAACATAGAACCAGCAGTCTGAGTATGCACGCGAAGCATCATGGATTTAGGTTTCTTAGCTCCGAATCTTTCCTTCATAACTTTTGCCCATACGCGGCGAGAAGCACGGAATTTAGCTACTTCTTCAAGTACGTTGTTATGAGCATTCCAGAAGAATGATAAACGACCAGCAAAAGCATCGATGTCCATGCCAGCTTTAAGAGCAGCTTCTACATATGCTATACCATCAGCAATAGTGAAAGCTATTTCTTGAGATGCAGTGGACCCAGCTTCACGAATGTGGTAGCCGGAAATAGAAATTGTGTTCCACAATGGAACATTTTTTGCGCAATATTCGAAAATATTGGTAATTAAACGCATAGATGGGATTGGAGGGAAAATGTATGTGCCACGGGCAGAATACTCCTTCAAAATATCATTTTGGATAGTACCGCGAAGTTTATCAGCGCTAACGCCCTGTTTTTCAGCAACAGCGATGTACATGCAAAGAAGTACAGAAGCAGGAGCATTGATAGTCATAGAAGTGGAAACTTTAGCCAAATCAATTTGGTCAAAAAGGATTTCCATATCAGCTAGCGAGTCAATAGCAACACCAACTTTACCTACTTCGCCTTCAGACATAGGATCGGTAGAATCATAACCGATTTGTGTCGGAAGATCAAATGCGCAGGAAAGACCGCTACCACCATTAGCTAAAAGATAACGATAACGTTTGTTGGATTCTTCAGCAGTAGAGAAACCAGCATACATACGCATAGTCCAGAAACGACCACGGTACATAGTAGGTTGTACACCACGAGTATACGGGTATTCGCCTGGGAATCCAAGATCTTTCTCGTAATCAAATTCAGGAACATCAAGTGGGGTATAGAGTCTATTAGGCTCCAAGTTTGCTCTTTCCGGATTCTTTGCTAATTTTGCTTCAGCTTGTGCCATGTAGGCGTCAAATCCGGCTTTCAAAGTGTCATTTGCCATTCTAAAATCCTCCTTAAAATGTTTTGCCTCGGTTTTGGACGAACCGTAGGCTAAATGAGAGATTCTTCGTACAAGACGAAGTTTATGAGAAGCACAGTGGCTTGCTCGAATATATTTAACAGGTAATCTCTATCTCTTTGTTGAGGTTACCTTAAAGCGCTCACTGAGACCACCCCAGTGATACGCTGTTAAAACCAAGTGGTAATTATTTTACTTCCATAGTTCCAGTCTTTACAAAACGATCATGGAAAGAAAAAGCTTCGCTCAAAATATGAGGAGTCTGGCTATTGCCACATTCCTTGCAAGCTCTTTCAAAATAATCTTTTAACAATGGTTGGTACTTAGGATTAGCAACCTTATCAATTATAACAACTGCTCTTTCTTTTGGTGACAAACCACGCAAATCAGCTACGCCACGTTCAGAAACGATAACGTCAACATCATGTTCCGTATGGTCAATATGAGAGCAGAATGGAACAACAGAGGAAATAGCGCCACCCTTAGCTAAAGAGGTTGTGAAGAATACTGTTAAATACCCATTACGTGCATAATCTCCTGAACCACCGATACCATTCATTAATTTCGTGCCACAAATATGAGTAGAATTTACGTTACCATAAATATCAACTTCAATTGCCGTATTCATAGCAATAACTCCTAAACGACGAGCTAATTCAGGGCTATTAGCAATTTCTTGTGGGCGAAGAATAAGATGTTTTTTATACTTGTCTAAGTTGTTATAGAATTTTTTCAAGCAATCAGGCGATGGGCTTAAAGCAGTGCCGGAAGCAATACGAAGCTTACCTGCATCTATTAAGTCAAACATACCGTCTTGAACAACTTCAGTAAATACTGTCAAATCTGTAAAATCTGACCCAACTAAACCATTAATTACAGCATTTGCAACGGAACCTACGCCAGATTGTAATGGTAACAGATTTTTAGGTAAACGTCCTGCTGCTACTTCTTGTTTAAAGAATTCAACAAGGTTTTTGCCCATTGCTTCTGCATCAGCGTCAATAGCGCCCAAAGGACGAACTTTATCAGTAATGTCACAAGGAACAATTGCTGCTACTTTGCTTAACTCACAAGGGATATAAGGAGTACCAATAATATCTTCCGGTCTTTCTAGCGGAATTGCCTTACGGACAGGAGGATCAAGAGGCACATAAGAATCATGCATGCCTTCTAACTCAACCGGTTGTGTAGTGTTGACTTCAATGATAACCTTTTTGGCACTTTGTACCCAAGAAGAACTGTTACCCATAGAAGTTGTAGGTACAATGCCAATCTTACCATCACCTAAATCTTTGATAACGCAAGCTTCGATAATAGCAATATCAACATCGTTATTACCATATAAGAACCCATAACGTGCCATTTGGGCAACATGGCTTAAATGCATATCAGTATAAGCAATCTTACCAGCATTAATAGCATTACGCATATCTTTGTTAGTCTGATATGGCAACCTTCTAGCAATAACGCCTGCTT
>JAQVYX010000170.1 GCA_029004715.1 Acidaminococcaceae bacterium
TAACAGCTTTAGGAGCTTCATTAACAATAGCTTTAGCTTCTTTCAAGCCAAGACCAGATACTTCACGAACGACTTAAATTACATTGATTTTGCTAACGCCAGCAGCAGTCAAGACAACATCAAATTCAGTTTGTTCTTCAGCAGCAGCGCCGCCAGCAACAGGAGCAGCAGCTACAGCAACAGGAGCAGCAGCAGAAACGCCAAATTTTTCTTCCAAAGCTTTTACTAATTCGGATAATTCTAACACGCTCATAGCTTCAATGGCTTCCATAATTTGTTCTTTATTCATAATAAAATACCTCCAAAATTTTCTTTTTATTTTAGGGCTTAGCCCTAATTAACTTACTTGCTGTTTATGCAGATTCTTTTTCTTTACGAACAGCGTCCAAAACGTAAACGAAATTGCGGATAGTCCCTTGCAACACATTGACCAATCCGGAAATGGGAGCTTGCATACTTCCAAGCATTTTTGCCAACAACACTTCGCGAGAAGGCAATGCTGCCAATGCTTTAATGTCATCAGTAGTAATCATTTTACCATCGAGAACTCCAGCTTTAACTTCTAATGCTTTATGCACCTTGGCAAAATCGTTAAGAATTTTAGCAACTTCAACCGGATCTTCAGGAGCTACTGCAATAGCAGTATTATGCTCTAAATAAGCATCCATTCCTTCAATACCGGCTTCTTTAGCAGCAATACGAAGTAATGTGTTTTTAACGACAGTGTACTTAACGCCTGCAGTTCGCATGGAACTTCTAAGTTTAGTATCTTCTGCTACTGTTAAGCCACAATAGTTTACTAAAACAATACATTTTGCGCTACTTAATATTTCTTTAATCTCAGTAACTTTACTAGCTTTTTCAGGTCTAATACTATGCATCTTTACACCTCCTTGATTATTTTTTAATCAATTGAAAAGACCTCTCGGCGTGCAGCCGGAGGTCGTATATTTATACTTCTCCGACCTAGGCTGGTGATTTTATCTTTATGCATTGCTGCGCCTGCTGTCTACGGTCCGACGGTCATTTTCTATGTGATTTTTATAAAAAAACCTACTAAAAGCAGATTTATTTATCGCTTACAGCCTTCAAGATATCAATGTGTACGCCAGGCCCCATGGTTGTGGACAAGGTTACACTTTTAATATATTGACCCTTAGCTCCGGATGGTTTTACTTTTATTAAAGTATCAACCAAGGTAAGGTAGTTTCCAAGCAATTGTTCTTCTGAAAAAGAAACCTTGCCAATGGAACTTTGAACGTTACCAGCCTTATCAGTACGGTATTCAATCTTCCCTGCTTTGATTTCATTAACAGCACGAGTAAGATCCATGGTTACTGTACCAACTTTAGGATTTGGCATTAAGCCTTTAGGTCCCAAAATTTTACCTAAGCGACCAACAACACCCATCATATCAGGAGTTGCAACACAAACATCAAAGTCACTCCAGCCAGCTTTAATTTTATCTACAAATTCATCTGAACCAACAAAGTCTGCGCCTGCAGCTTCTGCTTCAGCTACTTTAGCACCTTTAGCAAAAACTAAAACAGTTTTAGTTTTACCTGTTCCATGAGGAAGAACCAATGCTCCACGAACTTGTTGATCAGCATATTTAGGATCTACACCCAAACGCACAGAAACTTCAACTGTACTATCAAAATTAGTTACAGAAGTCTTCTTAACTAATTCCACTGCTTCCTTAGGAGCATAGAACTTGCCGGCTTCCACTAGTTTAGAAGCTTCTTGATATTTTTTGCCTATTTTTGCCATAATATATATTCCTCCTTGTGGTCAAACAGCTCTACGCCTCCCACTAAATTGACTAATAATTAGTCTTCTACAACAATACCCATGCTACGAGCCGTGCCTTCAATCATGCGTGTTGCGGCTTCAAGATCTGTAGCATTAAGATCTTCCATTTTACTAGTAGCTATTTCGCGAAGTTGATCACGTTTTAGCGTAGCAACTTTTTTCTTATTAGGTTCACCTGAAGCTTTTGCAAGCCCTGCAGCTTTCTTCAAAAGAACAGCAGCTGGTGGAGTTTTTGTTACAAAAGTAAATGAACGGTCTTCGAAAACAGTAATCTCTACCGGAATAATAAGACCTGCTTGTGCAGCAGTACGTTCATTAAAATCTTTAACAAAAGCCATAATATTAATTCCTGCTTGGCCAAGAGCCGGTCCTACTGGAGGAGCTGGTGTCGCTTTGCCTGCTGGAACTTGTAATTTAACCATTTTTATAACTTTTTTCGGCATTATTTACATCTCCTTAATTATTTAACTTCTTCCACTTGTGTAAAATCTACTTCAACAGGAGTCTCACGTCCGAACATTTCAACCAATACTTTCAGCTTTCCACGTTCTTCATTAATCTCTGCAACTGAACCCACACATCCTGAAAAACCGGAGCCTGTAATTCTAACAGTTTGTTGTAGAACAAAATTACACTTATGACGGGCAACTGGCATTTCTTCACCATCGCGAGGTATAGCGCCTAAAATACGCTCTACTTCACTTTCGGAAAGTGGAATTGGCTTTGTGCCAGATCCAACAAAACCAGTAACGCCAGGAGTATTACGTACAGCATACCATGAACGATCATTGACGATCATTTCTACTAACACATAACCGGGGAAAACTTTGCGGGCAATGACTTTTTTCTTGTCATCCTTAACCTCAATCTCATTTTGCATGGGAACAAGAACCCGAAAGATCTCATCTTCCATTCCCAAGGAATGAATTTTGCGTTCAAGGTTTGCCGTTACTTTATTCTCATATCCGGAATAAGTGTGTATAACATACCAATGTTTCTGTTCTTCCATCAGTTACTACACTCCCATCAATAGGCGGAATAACTGACTAAAAGCACCGTCAATAATCCAAATTAAGAAAGCAACAAAGCATGTAGCCAAAATAACAACTATGGTATACGCCAATAGTTCTTGTTTGGTCGGCCATGTTACCTTTTTCATTTCATTTTTTGCTTCGCGAAAGAATAGAGCCAAACCAGTGGCACTCTTCAAATTCGTTGTCGTTTGTGGAACGGCCATATTTTCACATCCCTGCTTATCAGCAAATATATACTAGTGCAATAGAAACCAAATTATTTGGTTTCTTTATGCAATGTATGTTTTTTGCAGAATTTGCAATATTTATTGATTTCAATACGATCTGGATCGTTCTTTTTGTTTTTTGTAGTCTGGTAGTTACGTTGTTTGCACTCAGTACAAGCCAAAGTAACGCCATTGCGTGCTCCAACAGCCATTCTTCAACACCTCACTTACACTTAAATATCTATCAGTCAAAATTGTTGCCCATATAGCGTAACATACCGAACACTTTATGTCAACAATAAAATACAAGGCCGGACTCAATAGCCGGCCTTATAATAAACCTTCTAACAAGCACTTATTTTTCTTCTATTGCTGTAACAACGCCAGCACCAACAGTGTGACCGCCTTCACGAATAGCGAAACGCAAACCAGCCTCAATGGCAATTGGAGTGATTAGTTCAATCTCCATTGTTACGTTATCT
>JAQVYX010000171.1 GCA_029004715.1 Acidaminococcaceae bacterium
AATATTCATTGTTTCCGTGTAATCATGTTGCCACCTAGCAAAACTAAAAGACAATTCATTGATTTCACTAATAAGTCCTAAATCTGTCCCTCTACGACTAACTCTATACATGCAAGTAAAGTCACCGGCAAACTCATTACTAACAATAATTACTGATGGCGTGCAAAAAACTGAAACCGTATTCATACCTCTTAAGGCGCACATACGTACTATAGTGTCTTCAACACGTGAAGTTTCAGCACCGCTGCAAAGCAAAATTTTCCCAGCCGTAATGGCTATTTCCATAACTTGCTCTTTAGTCATAGCCATAATCTTTTCACAAGCCATATTGCACTCCTTTGTACACGTATAAAAATTTGTGTAAATAACTTTTTAGTTGTCTAACAAACTAATCCATATGTCTTTTTTCAGCGTTAAAAATCAACTTAATTGCGGCCTTGAATTTGTTCGCACCTCCCATAGAGGGATGCGGAACCGCACTGCATGAAATTCCGTATTTAGCCAAAGTACTAGCTGCCTTTTGGCCTATAGCAATGACTTCCATACTAGGAACCAATTCCAATAATTGCTTGGCATAAATTACACCAATATCTAGCTCTGGTTTAGAGGGCGTCCTGTTAGTCAAAATACCTTCACCTTTGTACGGATGAAAAGGGAAAATATTCCACAGTATGCTCTGAAAAGGTGACAAACCCTGCTGTGCAAGCTGTTCCCACATAACTGTTGCTGTTGGCTCGTTAAACCCTTCTGCCTGTTGTTTCTTGTTAAGCAAGGGACTAGCAGGATTACTGGTTCGTTGATAATCCCACTCACCTAATACTACCTCAGGTGCTACTTTAGGGTGAAACCCTAGCAAAATACGCTCACTAGTCATTGCCATCCCTGAAAAATGTCCACCTTGATAGCCCAAACCTTCAGCAATAAATAGATACTTAGCATTTTTGCGCAAAGTTAAATATCTAAGTAAATTCGCTGCCCGAATAGCAGGAGCTTCCGGACCAATATCACAAAGAGCATTATAATCGGCCCAAGGATTAAAAACCTCTACACCCTTATACTCTTGTAGTTTTTTTATGAATTTTTCCATTATTCTAGACTCTCCATTATTTGCTCCCATTTTACCATAAGTTTGGCAATCGTGGCTTTATATTCTGCATATTCTTTTGCTAGCTCTGCACTAACCTCAAATGAAGTCTGACTAGCTGGATCCGCGATTTTTGCTTCCAGCACTTTTAGCATAGCCTCCTGCTCGCGTATATTAAGTTCTACTTTTGGCAAAAGTTTCTCTGCCTCGCTGGGGCTGTAATGTTTTGCGTTTATAGGACTTGAAGTTGTAACTTGTTTTTTATTCTCCACGTGTTCCATATTAACCGCTTTTTGCACTATAGGATGAACTAGCAAAGTTTTTTGCTTTTCTCGTTGTTCCAGATAAAAATCATAGTTTCCCTTATAATCCTTCATAATGCCGTCTTCTATTTCCCAAATACGCTTTGCCACCTCGTTCACCAAATACCGATCATGACTGACCAATAGTACTGTCCCATCAAAAGTTTCTAAAGCAGCTTCCACGGCTTCCTTAGCAAAAATATCCAAATGATTGGTGGGTTCATCTAAGAGCAAACAGTTGGCTCCATCTAGGACCAATTTTAAAAGCACCAGTCGTGCCTTTTGCCCCCCTGACAGTGTGCTTATCTCTTTGAATACTTCTTCTCCCTTAAAAAGCATACTACCCAAAAGTTTACGCGTCTGCTCATCTGTATAGCCATATTCGTTAAGAAAATTATCCATAATAGTTTCATTTGGATTTAAACGTTCATAACTCTGAGAGAAATATCCTATCTGTACTCTATTGCCTATTTTGGCAGTACCGCTTAAAGGTGCAATTTCCTGTAGAATGGTTTTTAACAGCGTTGTCTTTCCTGCCCCATTGGCACCTAAAATAGCAATTTTCTCGCCACGAGTTAAGACTAGGTTAATATTTTTCACCAAAGTCTTTTCACCATAACCTACATTCAATTCTTCCAAAACGATTACCTTTTCTGCAGACTCCGTAGCCTTAGGCAGCCGTAAGGTGAATTCTTCCTTTTGTACCGGGGCAGCCACTCTTTCCAACCGATCTAGCTGGGATTGACGCCCACGAGCCATTTTGCTTTTAATGCCCGCTTTAAAACGGCGAATATAATCTTCTGTTTTTACTATATATTCTTGCTGTGCTTCATAAGCGGCTTCTCTAGTCGCTATTTGAATCTCCTTTTGCGCCAAATACTTACTGTAATTTCCTTTGAAATGTAAGAGTGTTTTGGCTTCCATTTCCAAAACTTTTTCTACCACATTATCCAGAAAGAATCTATCATGACTTACTACCAAAAGGCCACCCTTAAATTCGCGCAAATATTTCTCTAACCACTCCGTCATTTTAATATCCAAATGGTTGGTCGGTTCATCCAAAATCAAAAGATCGGGGGCGTTAACCAAAGCAGCCGCCAACATAATTCTGGTCTTTTGTCCACCGGAAAAATGCTCCGCACTTTTATTCCATTCAGCTTCTGCAAATCCTAAACCAATTAGGACCTTTTTAATATTAAGCTCGTAATTATACCCATCCAAATGCTCATATTTAGCGGAAGTTCTGGTATAATCGGCTAATACTTCTTCCAGTTCTATCCCGGGGTTGGTTACGGCCGCTCTTGCCTCCAGCATTGTCATTTTTGCTTTCAAGCTTACAATATCTTGGCAAGAACTTAACATAAACTCCCACAAAGAACCTTCACCCATATTGGCAAACCCTTGTTGCACATACCCTAGGCGCAAATCAGCTTCATAACTAATACTGCCTTCGTCTACAGTTTCCGGCGACAATAAACAGCGCAAAAGAGTCGTCTTGCCACTGCCATTAACACCCACCAACCCAACTTTTTCACCTTTGTTAATAGTAAAGCTTACATTTTTAAAAATATTATGAATACCAAAACTTTTGGCAATATTATCTACTACTAATTGCATTACTTAACCTCTTTCATAAAACAAGTAAGAGAGGAGCTGCCCCTGTCTAGCTTGGATATAGGTAATCAGCCCATAACAAACATCAGGATAAACATCCCCTCTCCTATATTTGGTTTGTTTATTCTAAATAACCCTTAGGATGGCTGGAATGCCACCTCCAAGCAGTTGCTACGATATCTTCAATTTTGCTCATAGTCGGTTCCCACTTTAATTCTGCCTTAATCTTAGCTGAAGATGCCAACAAAACGGCTGGATCCCCTGCTCGCCTTTCTTCTTCGCTTACATGGAAATCTTTGCCTGTAACTTTTTTTACCGTATCAATAATTTCCCGTACAGAAAATCCTTGTTCTGAACCCAAATTATATACCTTACTGCTGCCACCATTATACAAATGTTCAAGTGCTAACACATGAGCCTTCGCTAAATCACACACATGGATATAATCACGTATACAAGTACCATCTGGCGTATTATAATCCGTGCCAAAAATAGAAAC
>JAQVYX010000172.1 GCA_029004715.1 Acidaminococcaceae bacterium
TTAAACTCCAACGTTATTTATAGCTAAGTAAAAAAGGGATGGTGCATATATATGCGCCATCCCTTTTGAGTAGCACTAAAGTAATTAATCTCTTCTTCCGCGCCTAGTAAAATTAAATTTTATTTGCTTATTGCTGTTAAATTGTTTTGTATTTTGGCAAGAAGGCGTCGCAAATGCACGACATCGTCTTTTGTCAAATCAACACAGCTACACATAGCTGGAGGAACCTTTACAGCTTCCGCTTTAAGCTTTTCACCAACTTCGGTAATACTCACTAGTAAACTGCGTTCATCCTTGCTTGAACGTTTTCTTGCAGCAAAACCTTTTTTTTCTAACTTTTTCAAAAGCGGTGTCAACGTACCTGAGTCTAAACAAAGGTTCTCGCCTAAATTTTTGACGGTTACTTCTTTTTGCTCCCACAATACCATCATTACGATATATTGAGTGTAAGTTAAGTTTAATTTTTCCAAATATGGCTTATACGCCTTTATAATTTCTCGTGCACAAGCATAAATAGGAAAACACAACTGACTTTTCAGTTTTAGGCAATCATCGTTCACAATAGTTTTTCAATATCTCCTGCCATACTCGCCGGGGTTGTTGTAGGTTCATAGCGGCCAACCACTTCGCCTTGGCGATTAATTAGGAACTTAGTAAAGTTCCATTTTATAGAGTCACCTTCCAGATATTCCGGGAACTTTTTCTTTAACGCATCCATAAGACCTTTGGCCTTGGGATGAGCTTCGTCAAAACCTGTAAAACCTTTTCGCCCTACAAGATACTTGAAAAGCGGTTGCGCGTTTGTACCACGTACATCTTCTTTTGCGAAAAGAGGGAAAGTTACCCCATAATTTACTCTGCAAAACTCTTGAATTTCTTCGTTTGAACCAGGTTCTTGTTCAGCAAATTGATTGCTGGGGAACCCTAAAATAGTTAAACCTTTTTCTTTGTATTTCATATAAAGTTCTTGTAATTCGGCATATTGAGGTGTAAATCCACATTTGCTTGCTGTATTAACAATAAGTAAAACCTTTCCTTTGTAGTCGGCAAGATCTTTTTCTTCACCACGATTTGTTTTTACTTTAAAATCATAAACTCCCATAATATTTTCCTTCTTTCTTAATCATAATAAAATCTTATAAGCCAAGCAAAGCATCCAGCTTCGCTTTATCAAAACTTACTACATAGTTTTTCCCATCTATAGTGGTAACAGGTACTATTTGGTCACCTGAAATTTTATAGAGTTCATCACGGGCTTCATCACTATCTTCTACATTAAATTCTTCGTAAGCAACATTTTTTAACTTCAAATACTTTTTCACTTTCTCACACCACGGACAATTAGGAATTGAATATACTTTTACCATTATTTTGCCTCCTTTAGTTTCCAATGTATTTTTCTGCCATAAGCGCAGCTACTGTTCCATCAGCCGCAGCTGTAGTTAACTGTCTTATTACCTTCGTTCGAACATCTCCGGCAGCAAAAACACCTGCCTCATTTGTTTTACAATCTTCGCCAGCAATAATATTTCCTGCACTATCGCAAAGCAAATCTTGTGCAAACATAGCCGTATTCGGCACGACCCCAATGTCCACAAACAAACCATCTAGTGGCAAAGCATATTCTTTTTCTTCCTTCTTATCATAAAGTTGCAAAGTTTCCAAAACATTTTTCCCTTCTGCCTTGCGTATTTCCGTATTAAGCAAAACCTCAACTATAGGATTTTTAATCACATTCTCTTGGGTAAGCACATCCGCAGTAAGAGCTGATGAACGATGAATTATATAAAGTTTTTTTGCATATTTGGTTAGAAATTTTGCCGCATCAAGGGCGGCATTGCCACCACCAACAACAGCAATAATTTTGTCTTGATACATATGCCCATCACACAACTCACAATAATGAATACCCTTGCTCAAAAAAAGATTTTCTTCAGGAAGCGCTAATTTACGCCTCGTCATGCCAGTTGCGATAATTACAGATTTAGGTTCATAGATAAAACTCTCTGTTTCCACTATTTTCTTCTCATCAGTAAGCTTAACCTTTAAAATATTATCAAACTCATCTATAGCAGCTCCAAAAAACTCAGCTTGCTGCTGAATCTTTTCCACAAGTGCACTACCTTTTATAGAAGCAAAGCCAGGATAATTTTCAATTTCATGAGCATTGACAATCTGTCCGCCCACCAAATCTGCTTCTAAAACTAATGTACTAAGTTTCATACGTCCGGCATAAAGCGCTGCTGTAAGACCGGTAACACCACCGCCAATAATAATAAGGTCTAAATACTTATGCTGTTTTTCCATAAAATAGTTTTTCCCCCCTTAACAAATTTACTAATAAAATAAAAGCAAACCTGTTTGGTTTTATACAATTTAATTTTGTATGTCCCTATGCTTTACATTATACTCACTTATTACACAGTGTCAACTGTTTTTGAGGAAATATTCCTCTCTGCAAGCATATACAAAAACCGCAATAACTAGTTACCATACTAGTTACAGCGGTTTTATTTAATCGATAATAATTATTAAAAACACGAGCAAATACTAAAAACTATCTGATGTATTTTTGTTTTTTTAATGCGGATGGAGTACCCCGAAAGCGGCAAATGCCACTTCCTCTGGCCCAACAATCCACTTCATTAACATCAAATTTTTCTCCGGTATAAGCTTCCATAATCCCTGCAATAAAGCCTTCATCATAGTGACAAACTACTTCATCTGTGGGCTTTCTGCCACTACAATCCAAATCTTCACTTATAGTAAAAATAAACGTTAAATTTTCTCTATGAAACTCTTCAACATCTAAAATCCCTAATAGATTATCTCGCAATAACTTCCCTAACTGTGCAACAAAACCACTAAAATCTTGTTCACAATCGATAAAATTCTTAACGAAGGCCATACCTGCATTATGTCCCGCTTTATAGAATAACTCGTTAGCTTTGGAAGGTCCATATTCTTTAGATAAAACGTCCAGCAGCGTGTATTCCAAAAGTCGATAAAAAAATACTGGCATATTTTCCCCTAGATTTTCCCTGCCTTCTTTGACATCCCCTAAACTGCTCCAAGAAAAAGCCTGATTGTTTTTCTTATCCATAATATAAGCACTCCTACTCAATATTTATGCATTAATATATTTTATTATTTATATATTTTAGTTTTTATATTATATTATATTATATCCGCAGGAAAGTCAAATATTAGGAACTTATACGCCAAACACAAATTTTTATAATCATAACCGCCGGCTCAGCCGGCGGTATGTGCAGCACCTATAAGGTGCTCTTACCTGCCACATCTTAAGATGTACTGAATTAGTTCGCCAATCGCACATCTTTCCCGAATTAGG
>JAQVYX010000173.1 GCA_029004715.1 Acidaminococcaceae bacterium
GTTACAGCGGCGATTCTACTAAGCTCGATTCTACTAAACTTCGTACCCGTTTATTCTTCACCGGCGCAGTAAATGACAACTGGAACTATGTTTCCATGATTCAAAATGACCAAGTTCTTAATGGCGGCGGCGGCGATGAAAATAACACTTTCCAACGCTGTTATTTACAAGGTAAAATCGGTACTGTTCGCGTAACTGCTGGTCGTTACGAAGGCTATATGGCTGAAGGTAATATTTATGATAGCCGTGTTAACGGTGTAAAGCTTACTGCCGGTAATGCTATAAAATTCACTGCTGAAGCTGGTAAGATGTACAATGGCAATGGCGATGGTAAAAAGAAAGCTGATAACTTCTACCGTGGAACTGTAGCTGGTAATGTTGGCGCTATTGCTTTGGAAGCTAACTATGTTAAAGCTAAAAACGTAGTTGATCTTAGCAATAATGATGACCAAATCTATACTTTTGGTGCTAACTACAAGACTGGCGATTTCACTATGGGCGCTATGTACTTAAAAGGCGATTCCGACTATACTGATGGCAATGGCTATAGCGATACCGGTTATGTAATTTCCTTGGGCTATGGCGCAGCTAAAGCTTCCAAGACTGGTTCTCTAGGCGTATGGGCTAAATACTACAACCAAGGTGCTACCACTCAAATCGCTCATACTATGAACGGTGATTTTGATGCTAAGGTAGGTTTCAAAGGCTATGGCGTAGGCGTGGACTACACTGTTGCTAAGAACATGGTTGCAGGCGTTCAATACTTTGATTTGAAAGATAAAGATGGCGCTGCAGATTTAACTCGTAAAACTTTGTGGTCTCAACTTATCATCACTTTCTAATTTTAGAAACTTTAAAAGAGCAGTTCCTGCGGGAACTGCTCTTTTTTTGCCTTCTTTTTTGTAGTTTAGTAGAGTTGCTTTGTGTTTAGTGGTAATTAATGGCTTTCGTCATTTGGCTAAGCAAGCTATTGCCACTGCTACCTAAAAGATAGATGTCGCTGACGACGACCTGCATGATGCTGTTTTTGTAGATATTACCGCTGGCATCTTGCGCGCCGTAGGAACCGGCAGCATGTATCATATAGGGACGACCGTCCCTTTCGCCTAAGTATAGCATAACGTGGTAAGGTGTGAAAAGCAAACTGCCGGGAGGCAGTGCCTTAATAATTTCAATTTTTTCTTCCGAGGTTAAGTTTTCCAGATTAATGCCGGAAAAGGCGGCGGCCTGTTCATCACCGTTACGGGGCAGCTGTACTCCTACAGTTTTATAGATGTCCTGCACAAAAGCCGAGCAGTCTACGCTACTATCAAGGCCTCCCCAACCGTAAGGAGCCCCTAAATGCTTAAAGGCCATATTTACTAAATTATTGCGAGTAAAGGGGAGGTAGCCTTTGTGTAAATCGGCATTAAAAGCAGCCGTCATAGCTACAGGTTCTAGATAACCGAATTTGTTACGAGTGGGCACTAACAATTTATCCTTTACTAGAGGTAGTTTTGCTCCCATTTGATAGAGTTCTTGCCGAAGCAAGAGAGTCTTACCGGTAACCACGGCAAATTCTTTGGGCTCTACATAGGTGAGCCAGGTTGCTTTATTGCTTACGGCTACTTGGTTAGTGGGCAGCCAACCACGATAACTGGCTAGCTGGACGAACACAAAATTACCTTTTTTGTTATAGTGCAAAATGATAGCCGGTTCACCGGGGTCTACGGCGGTTTCCTGCCACATGTCAAAATTTTGGTCTTCCGGAGTTGTAAAGGCACGGGTTAGGGTGGGAAAGCTGCGTAAATTGCTGCGACCAATAACTACGCCGTATTTAACGGCATTGCTCGGCGCAATAGTGCCTAGGCCATCATTTTTTATCCTTTGGGCATAATCCGCGCTTATCAGTTTACCATTAATATAGAGCTCCGAGTCCAGCTGGTAATGGGCTAGATAATCTTGGAGCTGATTTTTGCTAATGCTGGCAGGATAAGCAGCCAAATCACACATGGTAGTAGATAACATAGACTTGTTTATAGCTGCTATACGTGTTTTGTCTGCGACAATTTTTTCACCTTCATCGGTATACCAAAACTCTGCTTTTTCCATGGCAGGGGTAGTATTCGGCAAAAGAGCAGGGCCGGCTAAAGCCGTCTGTACACTTAAAAAACAGGCGCACGCTAACAAAAAAATTTTATGCATATTTTTCACCTCGCTCACTATTATACAATACAATAATATAAAATAGCTATTTATCCATTTTTTGCGCCTTTCTTTTATTTGTGTTAAGATAATAAAGAACTAGAGCAAGTTAAAAAAATACGCCCATCTAATAAGATGGGCGTATTTTATAAGGCTAGTTTTCTAGGGCATCTTTAGCTTCCTGGTCGCCATATCTAGGAGTTATATAGTTTCTAAATATGAAGGCCAGCAATGCGCCGGAAATATTATGCCAGGCACTGAAGATAGCACCGGGAACAGTGGCCATAGGCATGGCGGCAAAGTGAGTTCGCGCTAAGCCTGTAGCTAACCCGGAGTTTTGCATTCCTACTTCTACGGCAAGAGCTATGGACTTTTTCCAAGAAAGCCCTACCATGCGGGCAACGCTAAAGCCTAACATATAACCTAAGCAGTTGTGCAGGATTACTACTAAAATAATGGTTCCTGGGGTTTTTAAAATATTGTCATGACTGGCACCAATTACACCGGCAATAATAAGGGAAATAGCAAGGGCGGAAATAGCTGGTGTATAAGTTGTAGAAGCTTGGGCAATTTTGGGGAGCAAAGTTTTAATAATAAGGCCCAGAGTGATAGGCAGAATAACAATTTGTATAATGCTCCAGAACATGCCGATAGGGTCAAAGGAAATTTTTTGACCTATGAGCAGGTACGTGATAAATGGAGTTAAGATAGGGGCTAGGATAGTGGAAACAGTAGTCATGGCTACTGAGAGAGCTAGGTCACCTTTAGACATGAAGGTAATAACATTAGAAGAGGTGCCTCCCGGACAAGTGCCAACAAGGATTACACCAGTTGTTAAAGCCGGGTCCAGCTTGAACATGGTAGCAATCGCATAGGCCAGTGAAGGCATAATAACAAATTGGGCAAAAGCTCCTATGACTAAATACCTAGGCTGTTTAAGCACTAAAGCAAAGTCTCTAACGTTCATAGTCATACCCATACCAAACATAATAATGCTAAGCAATAAAGCCAAGGTACTAATGCCCGCTGTTTTACCAAGTACCCAGTGGAATTGCTCAGGCATGGTCATGCCC
Organism: Acidaminococcaceae bacterium; assembly: GCA_029004715.1. Classification (GTDB taxonomy): domain Bacteria; phylum Bacillota; class Negativicutes; order Acidaminococcales; family Acidaminococcaceae; genus JAAYAE01. The sequence goes on from JAQVYX010000173.1 coordinate 3,258, forward strand.
AAAATAAGAAAAATAATTGCGATAATGCCAAAATACTTACCAATAATACA
>JAQVYX010000174.1 GCA_029004715.1 Acidaminococcaceae bacterium
CGTTTTTATATAAGAGAAGGTATGCATAACTTTCATTTTAAATTTTCCAAACGACTAGCCAATGATGATGTACAAGAAAATTCTTTGGGCAGATAAATATCAATCTATTTCTTGTTTTGCCTGTATAATTGAGCCCTATGAAGAAATTTTATTGTAAACATAATTCCAACACGACAAGAGCCCCTTCTGAAGTTTTCAGAAGGGACTGTTTTTTTATATTTTATTATTTGACCTTTTTTAGGCCTATCTAAGGTGCAAATATTGATATTTTTTTTTAAGCTGCTATAATATATATTGGGCGATGAAAATGAACTTTAATAAAATATCAGAAAAAGTTATATATCTTTCTAATAAGATTAATCAAAAAAATAAAAAACCAAATAATTATGGAACCAGCCATGCACTTTACACTTCTGAAATTCACATGATAGAAGCAATTAGCAAGCATAAAAGTTTCAATGCAAGCGAACTTGCCAACATTATGGGTATTACAAATGGCGCTATTAATCAGGTAGCAAACAAGCTTATAAAAAAAGGATTAGTAGAGCCTTATAGAATAAACGACAACAAAAAGGATGTTTATTATCAATTAACTGATCAGGGAAAAATTGCAAACAGTGCACATAAGAATTATCACAAAAAACAATATAACTATATGGAAGAGTATATAGAGGGACTTTCTACTGAAGAAATAAAGACTATAAATCATTTCCTTGATGAATTAATTGATTCTTGGCCTCCCAAATAAGGAGGCCTTATAAAAGAATAATGTTTTAGTAACTAAAAAATATTTTGAGGAGGATTTAAATTGAAAAACAATTTTGATTTGACAACAATCACTACGCCACTATTATTAGAACTTTTAAAGGATGAGTTACCATCGCCAAAATGTTTTTTGCAAGAATGTTTGGCGTCTCTTCCGGAGTTTCAAAGGAGCATTGACAAAAAATTCCCTGCTGAATTAATTCAATTAATGTCAATGCCTTTATGGGTATACATAAATTTGAAAAATAAGTTGGGCGAAGGAAAAGCATTTGAAATAATGCGCATAGCATTACTTACAGGTGGATTAGCAAAACAAAGTCTTTTATTTTATTCCGTTGATAAGCCAAGAACTTTTAAAAATTTTATTGAACAAGAACTTGAAATCAATAAAACAGGGACAACTAAATGGAATGATTTGGAAATAGTTGTTAGAAACGAAAATAAATTTGAAATAAAAATAACTAGGTGCCTTTATTATGAATTGGCAACTTTTTTGCAAATTCCAGAAGCAACAAAATTAATATGCCAAGTTGATAATGCGGTATTTAACTCCTACTTACCTGAAGAAATCTTTTTTCACAGAGATGGTCAAAATCGGCGGATTGCTGATGGATGTAACGAATGCCATTTTGTTTGGGAATATAAGAAAAAACTATAGGATAAAGGGATCGGTGCAACTAGCTTAATTTTACTATTTTAAATGGTCCGCACGCGAAGCTATATTGTAGGAAAGATTTTAAGCGCAAAATACTAAAAATGGCTTAAACATGTGTTTTATAGGCTCTTTCCAATAATATTCAAAAAACATAAATCCAGGTTTAAATTTTAGTGTTACTGCCATTATAAAAACTGCTCTCAGCATAAAGCTGAGAGCAGTTTTTATAAGTGAAATTGCGGATATTAATTGATTTAATTGTCATTAGCAGGGTGAATTATATCTTAATAAAATTATTCCTATATTACTTTTACTATTAAATTTCCATAAATGTTAATTTTAAATAACAGACGAAAATTTATCAGGAAAAAGCAAAGTGTCTAAAGCTTTTTTTTAGCTGAAGTATTTGCTTTGCATGAAACTTTCATATGGTTTAAATTGGTGAAATATTCTTCAACTAAGTCCATAAAGCGTTGGGTAAATCTAGAGATATAGTGTTTGGGATGGTACACAAGGTAAAGTGGTTGATACTGAGGAGCATTATGATAGAGTAAAGGGAAAATATTCATGTTATCAGGTATAACATTTTGTCGGTTATAAATGCACATCTGAGTGGATAAACACGCTACTAGTCCTTGAAAGCATAGCGTCAACGCCATATAAGTATAGGTGGAAGAAATGTAGACATTAGGTATGCAATTTGCTTCGTTAAAACACTTGGAAATTACTCCTCCAAGCCTATTTGGTGGGTTTAGAATGTAAAATGGTAGTTTGGCAAAATAACGAATATTAGCACCATCAATAGAGATGTTTTTTATAGTTTCGCTCATATCTCCATAGTATTTATGTAGCAAATCATCTGAGACGCAAAGATAGATTTGGTCGGCGGGAAGTGGTTTGGAAATAAGTCCTGGGTATGGTGTATTTTCTACACAAATAGCAAGGTCTAAGTCGCCGGTTGCAATCAATTCTTCTAACTTTGAACTTACATAATCAGTTAAACGAATTTCAACATTAGGATATTCTTTAGAAAAAGATTCTAAAATAGTAGGAAAACATCTATTGGCACGAATAGCACTTGCCCCAACTCGTAAGATACCTTTATCTTGTTTTTCAATATCCGAAAGGATATCTTTTAATTTAGTTTCTTCCGAAAGCATATTTTCAGCAAAAATCAACATTTTTTCGCCAGCATCAGTTAAGCGTAATTTTGGCTTGCGATAAAAGAGTTTAACCCCATAGTAATCCTCTAAGCGTTGGATATGATTGCTAAGGGTTTGCTGAGAAACAAATAGGCGTATAGCCGTATTAGTTATATGTAATTCTTTAGCTACTTCCCTAAAATAATAAAGGCTCGTAATATCCATTCTACACCTCACAAAGAAAATTTGTTAAAAACAGCAAATAACACTGTTTGATTTAAGGTTTCTTTTATAATAATATGAATTTACAGAAATTTCAAGTTTTTCTGGATAATTATTAAGGAGGAGTTATCATGAAAATTGGGTTTATTGGATTTGGTGAGGCGGCTTTTAATATAGCGCTTGGTCTTGGTTCGGAAGGCGTTACTGATATTGTTGCCTACGATGTTATGATAAATGACGCAACTATGGGAAAGCTAGTACGTAGTCGTGCTAATGAGGCAAAGGTTGAGTTGCTCCATGACGCTAGGGTGTTAGCAAAGGGCGCAGAAATAATTTTTGTTGCAGTACCGTCCTCCTTTGCTTTAGATGTGTGTAGTGAGATAAAAAATGAAATAAATTCAGATAAATTGTATGTGGATGTAAGTGCTTCTACTCCAACCGTGAAA
>JAQVYX010000175.1 GCA_029004715.1 Acidaminococcaceae bacterium
ATAATGATTTCATCTTGATATCCTGGAATCATTGCCGGCACAGGGGAGACATGGGCGTCTATGGGAGAATTGGCCTGAATTGCTACACAAAAATCGCAGAGTTTTTCTCTGCTTCCTAAGGTTATAGCTTGAATAATATCACTACGCGTTTCATTGGGTCCTGGAGATACTTTATAACCCATAGCTTGAAAAACAGCAGCAGCAAAAATAGCCGTTTTTACTGCCTGTAAAACAACATGCGGAGCCAAGAATAAACCTTGATAAAATTCACGAGCCGTGTCACCTAAAGTTGCGCCCATTTCTGCACCTAGTCCCGGTGCTGTTAGGCGGTAAGAAGCAGCTTCTACTAAATCAGCTCTTCCTGCAATATAACCACCGGTAGGCGCCAGTCCCCCACCAAGGTTTTTAATTAATGATCCTGCCACTAAATCAGCACCTACTTCTGTAGGTTCTTGTTTTTCCATAAATTCCCCATAACAATTGTCTACAAAGCAAATACAGTTAGGATTAACAGCTTTAACTGCAACGCAAATTTCACCTATTTCAGCTATACTTAAAGTTTTGCGCACGTTGCTATAACCACAGGAGCGTTGGATATGCACTAATTTGGTCTTAGGATTAATAGATGCTTCCAAGGTTTTAAGGTCGACTATTCGGCCAACCATAGGTATTTCTTTATAAACAATACCCATATCTATCAAGGACCCCTGAGTTTTTACAGGTGAACCAATAATGGTTTGCATAGTATCATAGGGCGCTCCTGTTGCTGCAATTAGCTCATCTCCCGGCTTTAAATTACCTAAAAGCGCTACAGCTAAGGCATGGGTGCCTGAAACAAACTGCGACCGTACTAATGCTGCTTCTGTTTTGAAAATATGAGCATAAATTAAATCTAAATTATCTCGGCCCACATCAGAATAGGCATAACCGGTGGTCGGTTTGAGGTAGTAATCTGCTACTTTATGCTTACGAAAAGCGGACATTACTTTTTTTGTATTAAAGAGAGCTGCTTCTTCATATTGTTTTACACAATTATTTACTGTTTCTAAAGCATTAAGTTCTAGTTGTTCATAATTAAGCATTAATTAAAATCTCCTATTTTTCGATGTATTCATCATATTTTTTAGCTAGTTCTATTGGTAGGCGCACTTTTAGAACTACACCTGCTTCGGTATATGTTTCTTTTAATACTGTAGCAATTTCATGTAAATGAGCAGCCTTACCAGTTTCGCTATAAGGAAAGAGTAAATTAAGTTCGATGGAGTGCATTTGCAAGTTTTCTACAATAAGTTCTAATAGCGCGTTTAACCCCAGACCCTTCTTGGCAGAAATACAAACGCTATTTTCTTTTTGCGCCAACCGTGCAAGCAATTCACTATTTTTCGGTAATTTATCCACTTTATTAAAAACAGTAATAATATTTTTATCATCTGCGCCAATATTTTTAAGCACTTCATAGACTGCGTCACTTTGCTCTTTGTACAGTTCATGGCTCACATCTATGACATGCAATAAAAGATCTGATTCATTAACTTCTTCCAGTGTTGAGCGAAAAGCAGCTACTAACTGATGAGGTAATCTTTGGATAAAGCCTACCGTATCGGTCAAAACAGCTTCTTGTTTATCAGGAAGTGCTAGCTTTCTAGTTGTAGGATCCAATGTAGCGAACAATTGATCTTGCGCATAAATATCAGAGGCTGTTAACGTGTTTAATAAGGTTGATTTTCCTGCATTTGTATAGCCCACTAAACTAATAGTTGCAATTCTGTTTTTATTGCGTTGATTGCGATGTAGAGTACGAATTACTTTAATTTTATCAATATTGTCATTAATAAAAACAATTCTATCACGTATACGCCGTCGGTCAACTTCTAATTTTGTTTCCCCTGGCCCTCTGGTTCCAATACCGCCACCTAGGCGGGAAAGACCTAATCCCTGGCCGGAAATACGTGGCAAAGTGTATTTTAATTGAGCAAGTTCTACTTGCATTTTACCTTCGCTAGTATAGGCTCTTTGAGCGAAAATATCAAGAATAAGGCCTGTTCTGTCCAAAACACGAACTCCAGTAGCACGTTCTAAATTCCGTTGTTGTGCAGGAGATAGTTCATCGTCAAAAATACATAAGTCAATATTTTCCTGCTGTGCGTAGAGAGCTAACTCCCCCACTTTTCCTTTGCCAACAAAGTAGGCGGGATCAGGTTTCGGTCGTTTTTGAAAAAATTTCCCAACTACTAAGGCACCAGCTGTATCAGCTAATTGTTTTAGTTCTTCTAAAGAATCCTCCGGTGTCCAGGCACCTTTACTATTTCCCCACTCTAGCGAAACTAACATAGCTCTTTCTTGGACCGCTTCTAAAGCAGTACTTGACGTTTCTTTATTTAAAATACGCTCTAAAGTGGTAATGATATTCGGGAAATAAAATTCCTCGGCGTCTTTTAATGTGAGGGGGCCATATTCCTCACAAGTTAATTGCTTATTGTCGTCAAGACCGGTAATCATTCCTAAAGAAACTACTGATTTGGCAAAATCAGGCCCAATAACACCAATTGTAACCATAGCATCAAAACGGTTGTTTTTAAGTGCAGAATAATCTACACCGCTTAAAGCACTATTTCCACCTAAATGAGTATGAATACAACGAATACCGCTTAAACGAGATTGACTGCGTTTACCATCGAAATCCGGAAGCTCGACGCTATCCGTATTTCCTATGGTTATGCTGGTTACAGCTCCATCCCTGGCGATATAAAGAGAAATTTCTTTATTTATAAATTCGGAAATATCAGCAAGTTTCACGGCCATTTCAGCTGATATTAGCTGCCCTGGATAAATAGGCATTTCATATATTTTTTTCAGTTCATCTAAAACAGTCTCTTTAATGCCTTTTATATTACCAAAAATTTCAGACATAATATACTCCTTTGATTTTACATTATTAAGCTAAGGAAGTCACTACTCCTACTTATCGTGTAATTATAACACAATAAAAGAAGGTATTGCTAGACGCAATACCTTCTCCTAGAATGTTTAATTATTATTTAGCTTTAGCCGGTTCAATATTAACTTTATAGCCTTTAATAGTGTTTCTATGCATTACAGCTAAAACTTTTTCAGCTGCATCTGCAGGAACTTCTACGAAACTGAATTTATCGTAAATA
>JAQVYX010000176.1 GCA_029004715.1 Acidaminococcaceae bacterium
TATGTCGCTCCTATTTTTTATTAAGAGATAAAGAAACAAAAAAAATAATCGCAGTTTATCCTTTTAAAATAGAAGGTGCAGACGAAGAAATAAACACAACTGTGCGCGATTGGTATTACAAGCAAAGTTGTGCTGCTGAAAACAGATTGTTAACTGTGGATGTTGACGTTTTGACTGAACAGGAATTGAAAACACGTAAGTGATTTAGAGTACACACTTGACGGGTAGCAGTTCATATACTTGCTTAAGTGTGTTTTTTCATATAGAAAAAATTAAATGGGGTGAGCAAGTTTGCTTAATGTAATTAGAAAATATAAAAAATAAAAAAGAGAGAAATGTCACATAATAAAAAAATAATGCTATAATTAAAATATAAAAGTTAGCCAATGTGTTGTAAAAACAAAAGCAATATTTTAATGAAGGAGGGTAAATTATATGAAAACAAAGTATCGTAAAGAAAAAGATTCTATGGGTGAAATTATGGTTCCAGCAGACAAATATTGGGCGGCACAAACAGAAAGAAGTTTGGAAAATTTCAAAATCGGTATTGAGAAAATGCCGGAAGAGATTATAAAAGCCTTTGGTTATTTAAAGAAATCGGCGGCGATGGCTAATAAAAAACTAGGGAAATTAGATGCTAAAAGATGTAAATTAATAGAACAGGTTTGCGATGAAATAATTGCAGGCAAATTAGCCGGGCATTTTCCTTTGGCTGTATGGCAAACAGGTAGTGGTACGCAATCTAATATGAATGTTAATGAAGTAATAGCTGGACGTGGCAATGAAATAGCTAACGAAAAGTTGTTGCATCCTAATGACCATGTTAATATGTCGCAAAGTTCCAACGACACTTTTCCAACGGCTATGCACATAGCTTCTGTTATGGAAATTCGCGAGATGCTTTTACCGGCAATTGATGCTTTAATTGCTACATTTAAAAAATTAGAAAAAAAGAATAAAGGCATAGTAACTACTGGTAGAACTCATTTACAAGATGCGGTTCCTATTGCTTTTTCTCAAGAAATTTCCGGTTGGCGTAATATGTTGGAAAAAAGCAAGAAGGATATTTTATTGGCAGAAAAAGGACTATGTGAGTTAGCATTAGGTGGTACCGCCGTTGGTACAGGACTTAATGCTCCTAAAGGGTTTGATATAATGGTGGCAGGTTACGTTGAAAAAAATACAGGGATACCTTTTGTAACGGCTAAAAATAAATTTCATGCTCTAACTAGCTTAGATGATATGGTATTTGCGCACGGTGCTTTGAAAGCTTTGGCTGCTAATATGATGAAAATTGCCAATGACGTGCGCTGGTTGGCCAGTGGTCCTCGTGACGGGTTAGGAGAAATAAACATTCCTGCGAATGAACCAGGCAGCTCAATTATGCCAGGTAAAGTTAATCCTACTCAGTGCGAAGCGGTGACCATGGTTGCCGTTCAAGTAATTGCTAATGATACAGCAGTGGGAATGGCGGCGTCACAGGGGAATTTTCAGTTGAATGTTTTCTTGCCTGTAACTATTTATAATTTCTTACAATCTGTACGTTTATTGGCAGATGTAATAAACTCTTTTAACAAAAACTGTGCAGTTGGTATAAAGGCTAACGTAGAGAAAATGAAGTACAATTTACATAATTCTTTAATGTTAGTAACTGCTTTGAATCCCTATATAGGTTATGATAATTCAGCTCAAGTTGCGAAATTGGCTTTCAAAGAAAACATTTCTCTTAAAGAGGCGACTCTTAAGTTAAAACTTATGAAAGAAGACGAGTTTGACAAAGCATTTCAACCGGAAAAAATGGTTTAGATTATAAAAACTTAAAGTGGTAATATAAAAATGCCACTAAGCGTTGGAAAACGGTTAGTGGCATTTTTGTGGTTTGTATACCAAATGAGTTATTTTAAATGTTGGGCAAAATCAAGTACAGCGTTATTGAATTTTTCATATTCAATATAAAACAACATATGACCTCCATGTTCAAAGGGGATAAATTTCGCATGAGGTATTTGCGAGGCAATGTATTGCCCCTGTTTAATGCTGTGTGGGAAAATATTGCTATCGGCTGAAAAAACAATAACAGGTATAGTTATAGTTTTTAGAACAGTAGTAAAGTCACTGTAGATGTAATCAGAATAAAAGGCAAGTGCTGAAGCAGTGGGGGCTTTCATGCACTCTTCATTTACCCATTGGGTTCCTGCCGGCTGCTTAGAATCTTTAAATATTTTTTTCACAAAGCCATTTACAAAACCTTCTTGATCCTTGTTCATCGCGCTTATCATAGAATTAAATGCTTCGGTATTGTAATTGCGGAAACCATGTGAATTCCAATCTCCATCACTTAAAGGAAAAGGTGTCATATCAATAAGGCCCAATCCTGCCAGTAGACCGTCTTTTTGAAATTGTTGCCAATAGGAAAGCATAGTCGGTCCCCCCATGGACCAACCCATTAAAATTACATTTTTAAAATCTAAATATAAAATAAGTTCGTGTATATCTTGAGCTATACGACTAATAAGGCAACCATGTAAACCTTTGGAAGATTTTCCATGATTTCGCAAATCTAAAGTTACTACTGTGAAATGTTTTTTTAATATTGGCACATTTTTTTGCCAAAACTTACTTGAGCAGGACCAACCATGTACTAAAACTAAAGGTTGCCCTTCGCCTTCAATTTCATAATAGATTGAAGCAGCATCTGTAGTACGTAAATAACCATTTTTCATATTAACAATGCCTCCGAATTATATTTTGAAAAACATATAAAACATTATTCTCCTATGTATTTACTTCTATATTTCGTTAAGCATATCCTTTATTTAGTTATATTATATTTATTTTGTGTTCAAGCAATATATGGTGAAATATGAATAATCATAGGCACAATACAAACAAGTATTTATGGGGTGGGGAATGAGTAATATAAACGAGTTGTTAAAAATAATAATTTCAGGATATATATTTGTCTTTATTTTGTATTATATCTTAAGTAAGGATATAGACGACTCTGATTTAGTTTCGTTTTCCCTGAGGCTGCTACCAATTTTTGTTTTAGTGGCAATACCGTTATATTTTTTATCGGCACAAAGTATGATAGTAATAATTTTGTGCGGGGTTTTTAATATGCTAACGTTTCCATTACTCAACTATTTAACAAAAA
>JAQVYX010000177.1 GCA_029004715.1 Acidaminococcaceae bacterium
AAGTACTTGTTTGGGGCAAAACGCGACACAAATACCGCAACCCTTACACCGGTTAAGATGAATTTTCAGACTCATAGGGCGGACCTCCTTTTCTGGTAAGTTATATGATTTTAATATATAAATAAGTGAAAAAGGTTACAGCTACATTATACAACAAAGAAAATGTATCCGATAGGGGAAAAACTTATTTGTACACAAAAGGGCGAAATTGTCAAAGAAAAATGTTATAATATAAACGGAGGTGGATATGTTGGGGACTGATAGAACAATACCAAAAGACGAACGTATTATGGCAGCGGCCGAAAGGGTTTTTTCTCATAAGGGTTATTCACAAGCCACTTTAGATGAAATTATAAAAATAGCAGATACCGGTAAAGGTACTGTATATAAATATTATCAAAACAAAGAAAATTTATTTTATTCTTTAGTATTGCGCAAAAATAAACCTTTCTTAGAAAAACTGCAAGCAGTTGCAAAAATGGATTGTAGTTTTGAACGTAAATTACGAGATTATTTTATGGAATTAGTTTCTTTTATGCATGAGAACGCTGTTATTTGGCAGGTGCTATTATTTGAGATGAGTGGTAGTGCTAGTGGCTGGAAGTTGGTACGCAAAAAAGGGTGCGAAAATCAATTAGAGGTGAAAGTTACCTGGGGGGAACCACCTACTAAGGCTGAAGTTGAGACTGTGAAACGTTACTATGAAGTTGTTCATTCTGAAATGGCCATTTTACAAAATATTTTGGAAGGGGCTGTAAACGCCGGAGTTTTGAAGCCACTTATAGATTTACATGCTTGGACCGGTAGTATTTTCTTTGGTATTATTATGAGCGTTTTCCATAATTCCAATATATATGATTTGGAAACAGCAGAAGAAATGGCTACTGTTATTACTGATAGGTTTATGTATGGCGCTTCAATTTCTCGGAAATGACTCTGATAAAATGATATAAAGACTATATAATTTCAAATGCAAAAAAGGCGGCACATGTGCCGCCTTTTTTGCATTTGAAATTATAGTAAAAGTTATTTTGTCATAGCAAAGGCCATAGTAAAGAGGGAAATATCAATTAGCTTAGTGTCGTGATTACGGACATAGCCTAAAATGCCCAAGGTATTATCCTTTAAGGTAGTAAGTTCGTAAGCATTTATATTTTCACCTAAAAGGGTAGAGTTATTTATTTCCCCTAAATAGGTGCCGTCTTTTTTCCATATTTTAAAATCAAATCCGTCAATAACGCAAATATAATCTTTTAGTACAGCCATACTTACTAGATTGTATATTGAGTCTTTGGCCATTTTGGAAGGATTGCCATATTGTTTTAACAATTTACCTGTAGGAGTAAAGGAAGCGACTATATTTAAGCCATTAGGAACAATGCGCCCCCCACCGTAAATAGTTCCGTCGTTGTCGATTTGCACATAAGTTAGTCCACCTTTAAAAGGGGCAGCCCTGTTCTTCAAAAAGGCGGCTTTTATATCTTCACAAGCACCATCATTAATAGTGACCAAATCAAAATTATCGTTGCCATAAAGATACGCTTGAGTTTCTCCTGGCAGTATAGCAATTTGAGTTGCTGTTGTCTTTCCTGCTAAACTGATAATATCATTACCGTTTTTATAGGCGTGCACACCTTTACGTATGAAATAAAGGTCACCGTTTGTGCAACGAGCAACACCTAAAATCATTTTAGCTTTTAAAGTGCGCACACCTTTTTCACCAAAACTTGTAAGGGGAGAAAGGATACTGTTGTTGTTAGTAAAAGCACTTAAATCCGTGGTGCTATTATCCTTACTGCGCAGGGCTAGAAAATAGGTATCGTTTTGTATAAAAAAGTTAAGAATTCTATTGGTATCAGTAGTGGTAATAGAGGGCATTGTGAGTTGCTGCAAGGTACCTGTTACGGTTCCAAATTCAAACTGTTTTATTGGAAATGGTTCATTTTTTTTTAAGGGATTTTTTATTTCAATATTGTTACAGCCAACAATAATGCTGCCAAAAACTATCATAACAAGGATACTAAATAGCAAATATTTTTTGTGCAAAGCAAGCACTCCTTTTGGTAAATTTAACATCTAAAAGTATAGCATATAAAAATATACCAACGCAAATGAAGATTTGTCTACAACTTACTTAAGAAAAAGGGCAAAAAAATATAGCAGACAAAAACGTCTACTATATTTAAGATAATAACATTTAATTCCAAATTATTTCCAAGCAGGTAAAATAGTTCCTTTAAAGTGATCAAGAATAAACTTTTCATTTTCAGGAGATTGATAAATTGCTTTTAGTTTAGCGATTTCTTTGCTATCAACATTTTGGGCCTTAGTTACAAAAATATTGACGAAAGGATTTTTTGCAGATTCTAAGAGAATGGAATCTTTTGTAGGATTTAAGCCAGCTGACAAGGCATAATTGGCATTAATTACAGCCACGGTTACATCGTCCATGCTGCGAGGAATTGTGGCAGCATCTAGTTCTTTGAATTTGAAATTATGTTTATTTTCTGTAATATCAGCTAAAGAGGTTGTTACATTATTAATATCTTTAACTGTAATTAAACCAGCATTAGCCAAAAGCAGAAGTGCACGACCACGATTAGAGGGGTCATTAGGAATTGCGATTATTGCCCCGTCTGGAATAGCATTTCCTTTTTTCACTTTTGTTGAATATACGGCCATAGGGAAGTTAACAGTTTTAAAACATTCTTTTAAATCAAATTTTGGTTCTTTTTTTAGAGTAGCTTGCAAATATGGTGCATGTTGCATGCTGTTGGCAAAAAGTTCTCCTTGAAATAAAGCGACATTAGGTGAAACATAGTCGGAAAATTCAACAACTTCAATTTTCAAGCCTTGTTTGGCAGCAAGTTTTTTTACATTATCCATGATTTCTGCATGGGGTCCAGCAGTAACGCCAATTTTCAAAACGTTAGGGATAGTGTTGTTAGTAGTTCCGGATGTTTTTTTCTCGTTACCGCCACAACCTGCTAGTACTAGTAGGCTTAGCAATAATGTTAACAATATAGTTACTTTTTTCATATACATTACCTCACAAATTTTTTATTT
>JAQVYX010000178.1 GCA_029004715.1 Acidaminococcaceae bacterium
AACCTTGCCCTGCGACTTGAGGATTGGGATCTCCTGCTGCTGCTACAACACGTTTAATACCAGCACGAATAAGGGCATCACAACATGGACCAGTTCGGCCAAAATGTGAACAAGGTTCCAAAGTTACGTATGCTGTAGAACCGTAGGCCAACTCTTTTGCCTCCGCTAACGCATTTATTTCAGCATGAGGTTCTCCTGCTTTATGATGATACCCTTTTCCCACTATATTGCCCTTTGCGTCAACAATTACGCATCCCACTAAAGGATTAGGACTAGTCTCTCCTTGCGCTTTTTGTGCAAGTTCTAAAGCCATTTCCATGTATTTAGTATCATCCAAAAAAATCGCCTCCCAAACAGTTTTTTGTTGTAAAGACAAAAAAGACTAACTACCCACAAAGGGCAATTAGTCGGCTGGTCAAATACACAATCTAATATTACTTAACCTTTCGTCTTTTCTCATCCAGACTCTATACTGTCGGTATCGGAGTCACACCGATTCATGCCAGTTACGGCTTGCGGACTATACCGCCGGTAGGGAATTCCACCCTGCCCCAAAGACACAATATTCAATTGACATTTTTATTATAGCACGATTATAAAACTTTGCAATAGCTACTAATTGAATGCTTTATTTTCGCCTGTTTTGGTGTCGTATAAGAAAACTTTTCCCAAGGTAAGTTTCCCTTTTATGATTTTGAACAATGGTGCATAAATATCGCCGGCATCCGAATGTATTTTCACATCACTAAACCGTAATATACCATATTGATTACTAAACTTACCTGTTATACTATCAAACATAATGGGACCATAGTTGCCTTTCCCTGATTTGAATTCACCATAAGTAAGGACTGTTTTATGTTCGCCTGTTCCTCGCATTTTTAGATTAAGTTCTACTAAACAATTAATTAATAAACTTTTGGCAGCTATATCGCTGCGCAATTTATGCCCCAAAACATCTACGTTATAATGTTTGTTATCAATATTAAAGTAACCACTAGCATCGCAATTACCACCATAAACATTAGCATGGACATTCGTAATATTAATAAAGGCATTTTCGTAGTGAAAATCACCAATTACATTAGTAAAATGCAATGCTGGCAAATTCAGTTCTTTCATAGACAAATTACCGTCAATCATAGGCGACGGCAACGGTCCAGATATTTTGGAAGTAACTGAAACTTTCTCATGAACATTTATTCCCGTTCCTAAAGAAGATGGTTTTAAGGCAGTAATTGTAAGATTTAAATCATAAACAGCTACTTCAGGCCTGAGATTTATACTGCCAACGATATTTAGGCCATCGGCTTCTAAAGTTCCACTAAATTCCCCTGCCGAAAAATCAATATCAAACTTGTCTTTGCTATTCATATGCATTTGAGCATTAACATTATTCATAGCAAATTCTCTGTTAGCGTAACTAGCAATAAGCTGACAGTGATTAAGAGCCATAGTAAAGTTCATGTCTTTTAGAGCACTACTAAATCCCGATTTAGACAAGTTAGTTTTTCTTTTATCCCGCTTAGCAATATTAATATTTTTTAAATTCATGCGTTCATTAAAGTCAAGACAGAGTAATCCATCGTTTATCTCAATATTTGTGATAGTAGAAGCTTCAACACGCTTAGTGATAATATCCCAAGGCTTAACTACAAATGAGCCGCTGGCAATTTGGGCTATTAATCTTCCCTGTTCATCCTTCCAAACCAAATTTTCAAAACTAACAAGGCCAAAAATATTAGCCCTAATAGTGCCCACAGTTAAAGTCCCATCTAACATCTTTTGTCCAGACAATGTTTTATTGAAAATAGTGACAACTTGTTTTGTTGCTTGGTAGCTTAATCCATAGAAAACAGCCGCCAAGAAAATAGTAACGCCTAAAACAATAGCACCCATTTTTAACATCTTAGCCATTTTAAACCCCGTTCAGCTTTAAATTAGCGGATATGCTTTTAACTCAGCGATAGCTTTATTTATATCTTTTGCACCATAAATAAAAGAGCCTGCAACCAGTACATTAGCTCCTGCCTCTACGACCTGCTTAGCCGTCTGAGCATTAATACCACCGTCAACTTGAATAAAAATATCCCGCTGTCCCTTTGTAATCATTGCTTTTAGGCAAGCAATTTTTTTTACCATAGTGGCAATAAATTTTTGCCCACCAAAACCTGGATTTACCGACATTATCAGTACCATATCCACATAAGGCAAAATCTCTTCAATGGTGTTTAAAGATGTAGCTGGATTAAGTGCCACCCCTGCTTTTATACCATGCTCGTGAATGGCCTGAATTAGACGGTGCAAGTGTTTAGTAGCCTCAACATGAACCACTATCATATCAGCTCCGGCGGCTACAAAATCTTCTACATGATTTTCTGGATTTTCTACCATCAGATGACAGTCAAAAAACATTTTTGTATGAGGACGTAATTTTTTGACTACAGGTGCACCAAAGGTTAAATTAGGTACAAACTGTCCATCCATTACATCAATGTGCACCCATTCGGCACCAGCTTTCTCTATTCTCCTTATTTCCTTACCTAAACAGGAAAAATCTGCTGATAAAATTGATGGTGCTATAATAGTCATTTTTTTACATTCCTCTCTTTTTTGTTTTTAATTTCCTCTACCATGCTTAAATAGGAACTATAGCGCGATTGTGCAATTTCTCCTGCTTCTACAGCTTCTTTAACAGCACAATTTGGTTCATGCGTATGAGTACAAGTAGTAAATCTACAACTTGCAGCTAGGGGAACAAATTCTCTAAAGTCCCTGGCTAACATCCCCAAATCCAATTCTTCCAAATTTAAATTTCCAAAGCCTGGAGTATCTGCCACATAACCACCGGCAAAAGGTAATAATTGGGCAAAGCGCGTAGTATGACGTCCTCTGCCGATTTTTTCACTAACTTCGCCTGTCACCAAAGATAAGCTGTGATCAATAGCGTTTAAAGTAGTTGATTTACCTACCCCGGAAGGTCCGGCAAAAACAGAAATCTTCCCTTCCAGTTTCTTTTT
>JAQVYX010000179.1 GCA_029004715.1 Acidaminococcaceae bacterium
GAAGTTAGGCGTAAGAAAAGCAGGTATTATGGGAGTAACCATAATACCTGCTTTTGCTTATTAAAACTATACTTTTATTTTTCTGAAAAACTATAATTTAAGAAAATAGTTATAAACGTCTAAGTCGTCTGTTAATTCGGGATGAAAAGTCGTGGCCAACATACGATTTTGCTGAGCTGCTACAATTTTACCATCATATTCTGCCAAAACTTCTGTAGTGCCGTTTATAGATACAATTTGCGGAGCTCTGATGAAAACCATGTTAAGAGGGCTACTGCTAATTTTTGGTATGAGCTTTTGAACGGTAAAACTATCTAGTTGGCTGCCATAAGCGTTGCGACGAACCTGCATATCCATAACTGCTAAATGGGGAAGGCCCACATCTAATTCCTTGGCTAATAGTATTAATCCGGCACAAGTTCCCCAAACTGGCATGCCAGCAAGAATACGCCTACGTATCTCCGCAGCTAAACCGGTTATGTTTAGAATCTTAGACATAGTAGTGCTTTCACCGCCCGGAAGAATTAAACGATCAACAGCATCTAATTCAGCGACTGTTTTAACGGGCATGCTTTTAATATTTTTTATTTTTTTTAAAGCTTGCAGATGTTCAGCAAAAGAACCTTGTAGAGATAGAACACCGATGGTTTCCATTACCAACCTCTTTTGGCGAAAGTTTGTTCTTCAGGAATATCAGCAATATTAATCCCTTTCATGGCTTCGCCTAAATCTGAGGAGACCTTGGCTAAAATATTTGGATCCTGATAATAACTAACGGCCATTACAATCGCTTTAGCTCGTTTAGCAGGATTATCGCTACGGAATATACCTGAGCCTACAAAAACTCCTTCACTGCCCAATTGCATCATTAGTGCGGCATCAGCTGGAGTGGCAATTCCTCCGGCAGCAAAGTTGACAACAGGCAGCTTACCTAGTTTAGCGACTTGGGCAACTAATTCATAAGGAGCTCCGTGCTCCTTGGCAAAAGTCATCCATTCAGCTGATGGTAGATTTGTTAACTGGTGTATTTCATTGGTTATAGTGCGCATATGACGTACGGCTTCTACAACGTTCCCGGTGCCAGCTTCACCTTTGGTGCGAATCATAGCGGCTCCTTCACCAATTCTTCTTAGAGCTTCTCCTAAATTGCGAGCACCACATACAAAAGGAATTTTGAAGGAGTGTTTGTCAATATGATATAAATTATCTGCAGGAGTTAATACTTCACTTTCGTCAATGTAGTCAATTTTTAAGGCTTCAAGTATTTGTGCTTCTACAAAATGGCCGATTCTAACTTTGGCCATCACAGGAATACTAACAGCCGCTTTGATTGCTAGAATCATTTGTGGGTCGCTCATGCGGGCTACGCCGCCGTCTTTCCTAATGTCAGAGGGAACTCTTTCTAAGGCCATAACCGCAACGGCACCGGCTTCTTCTGCTATTTTTGCTTCTTCCACGTTAGTTACGTCCATTATGACGCCACCTTTTAACATTTGGGCTAGTTCTTTGTTTAATTTTGCTGTATCTGTCATATTTATTCCTCCTAATTTTTTCTAACATTTGTGTTATACAAATCATTATATAAGAAAACTGACCATTTTAAAGACACAGTTTACACAATATTTAGAAGTACAGTTTGTAGACATTTTTTATATGTTAAATAACTTATTGTTTTATAAGAGCAAAAGACACTTAGGATTTGTTCAACCGACATTTTTTGTGGTATAATTTATAAGTTATTAAGTAGCAATATGATGGTTTTTAAATAAGTTATTAAATAGGATGGTGAGATTATGAAAGTTACAGCAAAGGAAGTTAAGCATATTGCAAATTTATCACGCTTAACAGTTCCAGATAGTGAGATGGAAAAATTTACTGAGCAATTCAACCAAATACTCAATTATGCGGATATTTTACAAAAGTTGGATACTAAGGGCATTGAACCTACGCCATATGTATTGCCTATTAGTAATGTTTTGCGTGAAGATATAGCAGTAGAAGGCGTAAGTCATGAAGAGGCATTATCCAACGCACCGGATGTACAAAATGGTGGGTTTAAGGTGCCGAGAGTAATCGAATAAGAGGGGGATTAAAGTGGATTTATATAAAAGTGCAGCTCACGAGCTTCATGAAAAATTGATAAAAAAAGAAATCAGTTCTGTAGAATTAACTGAAAATATTTATAAACGTATTGATCAAGTAGACGGTGATGTTAAAGCTTACGTTACCTTGGATAAAGAAAATGCTTTGGCACAAGCGTCAAAAGTAGATAAAATGATTGCTGCCGGCGAAACTATTGCTCCTTTGGCAGGAATTCCAGGTGCTATTAAGGACAATATTTCAACAAAAGGACTAAGAACAACTTGTTCTTCAAAAATGTTGGAGAATTTTGTACCTATTTATGATGCTCACGTTATCCAAAAATTGCGTGCGGATGAAACTATTTTTCTTGGTAAGACTAATATGGATGAGTTTGCCATGGGTTCAACCACAGAAACCTCCTATTTTCCTACTACGCATAATCCGTGGAATTTAGAGAGAGTACCGGGAGGTTCTTCCGGTGGTAGCGCAGCTGCAATTGTAGCTGGTGAAGCTATTTGGGCTTTGGGATCTGATACTGGTGGTTCTATTCGTCAACCAGCTTCCTTTACCGGCTGTGTAGGTATTAAACCTACTTATGGCCGTGTTTCTCGTTATGGCTGTGTTGCCTTTGCTTCTTCATTAGATCAAATTGGACCTATTACGCGTGATGTTACTGATGCGGCTACGGTGTTAAATACTATTTGTGGTGTTTGTACTATGGACTCAACATCACTTAATGAGGAAGTTCCTGATTTTACTAAGGCACTAAAAACAGATGTCAAAGGCTTACGTATAGGTGTGCCTA
>JAQVYX010000180.1 GCA_029004715.1 Acidaminococcaceae bacterium
TCTTCCAAAGCGTAGAGTTTTTCGATATAATTTGTCGTAGGCATAGTATGTTCATCCCTTCTGTGTTAGTGTGGTAACTTATATTGTAATGGATGAACATTATTATGCCTATTATTTTATGAAAAAAGGGGTAGGACAGACTAGAATGTCTGTCCTACCCCAACATTTATTATAGAACCTTTTTTTATATGTTAAAAATTTTGCTAGTAAAAAAACAATTATATACTTGACAACTATGCTATGAATTGCTATATTATATATATAAAAGCAATACCTATTAAGTATGAAATGAAAAGAGGAGATTATAATGCGCGAGGTATATTTAGATAATGCGGCAACTACTAGGGTTTTGCCTGAAATAGCGACAACTATGGCCCAGACAATGACAGAAAATTATGGTAATCCATCCGGCGTGTATGCAATCAGCAGGAGGGCTCATGAAATATTGGATATAGCACGAGGACAAGTAGCTGACCTTATTAATGCTACTCCTGAGGAGATAACCTTCACCTGTGGCGGTAGCGAAGGCGATACTACAATTTTGCTAGGCATTGCTAAGGCGTATAAGAATAAAGGTAATCATATTATTACCAGTGCCATTGAGCACCACGCTATATTGCATACTTGTGAAGAACTAGAACGAGAAGGATTCAAAATTACATATTTACCTGTAGATGAATTTGGTAAGGTTAATCCCGCAGATGTAGAAAGAGCTATAACTCCACAAACAATTTTAATTTCCATTATGTTCGCCAACAATGAAATTGGTACTATTGAGCCTATTCGTGCTATTGGTGCTCTTGCTAAAAAACATAAGATATTCTTCCATACTGATGCCGTACAAGCGGTAGGACATGTACCTGTTGACGTTAAAGCTGACAATATTGATTTACTAACTCTAACGGCACATAAGTTCCACGGTCCTAAAGGAACCGGGGCAATCTATATTCGCAAGGGTATTAAGGTAGAAAAACTCGTCTATGGTGGCGGACAAGAGCGCGGTTTGCGTCCAGGCACTGAAAATACGGCTGGTATTCAAGGACTTGGACTAGCAGCAGAACATGCTCGCGTACATATGGCTGAAAACTCGGTTCGTTTGACGAAATTAAGAGATAAACTTATCGCTGGGATTATAGAAAAAATCCCTGAGGTTAAATTAAATGGTGACGCTATAGAGCGCTTGCCTAACAATGTGAATGTTAGCATTAAATATATTGAGGGTGAAGGTTTGCTTTTGCACTTAGATCTTGTAGGAATTGCAGCTTCTAGTGGTAGTGCTTGTACAAGTGGGTCACTAGATCCTTCCCATGTGCTTTTAGCTATAGGTTTGCCACATGAAATAGCTCATGGTTCCTTGCGGCTAACGCTGTCTGAATTTACGACGGACGAAGATATCGACTACCTATTGGAGAAATTGCCGGGTATTGTACAAACCTTGCGTTCCATGTCACCATTATATAACGCCAAGAAAGAAGGTTGAATTATGTATAGCAAAAAAGTTATGGATCATTTTTCCAATCCACGCAACGTGGGAGAAATTGCTGATGCTTCCGGTGTTGGTGAAGTAGGTAATCCTGTGTGCGGTGATATTATGAAAATTTTTATTAAAGTGCAAGATAATATCATTACCGATATTAAGTTTAAGACCTTTGGCTGTGGCGCTGCGATTGCTACCAGTAGTATGGTGACAGAATTGGCTAAGGGCAAAAGTATTGAAGATGCCCTTACCTTAACCAATAAAGCGGTTGCTGAAGCACTAGACGGATTACCACCGATTAAGATGCATTGTTCTAACTTGGCGGCAGATGGTCTGAAAGCTGCTATCTACGACTACAAACAAAAAAATGGTATGTCAACAGAAGGCATAGAAATATGTACCGGCTGCTGCGGCGATTGCGGAGTGGAACACGAATAGAATAAAACAAAAAGGATGCCTCAATAAAATGAGGCATCCTTTTTGTTTTATAGTGAAGTTGCACCTCAAGTTGAATCCTCTTAGTCTCCCCTAGTAGGGGAGGTGACATCAGTGGGTTACTGATGGCGGAGAGGTTTGTCAGGTGCAAGTGAAGTTGTGCTTTCAGCACAAGTGAAGTTATGCTCCGAATAAGTGAAGTGTTCGCAAGCGAACAGTTAAGGAGAGTTTTTTCAAAACTAAACTTATAAAAAAATAATATGCTTTTCTATATTTTGATTTTATAAATCTAGTTTTCGGGTGCGAAAACAACCACAACTTAGCCAACGGCTAACTTCACTGCTCGCAGAGCACTTCACTTGTAACGTAGTTACAACTTCATTGAAAACTTTGTTTTCACTTCACGGCTTTTATACTTCACTGGCAACTACGTTCCCACTTCACGGCTTGCATGTGCAGTATTGAAAGCGTTGCTTTCAAAGTTAAGGAATATTTTTGTTCCAAAAATTAGAACTTAGGAAAACATTCTTACTAAATCTCGACCTCATCAAAAAGCTACCGATCACTTTTACAAACCTCTCCGTCGCCGATATAAAACAATCGTCGCCACCTCTCCTACTAGGAGAGACAAAAAGAAGTGACGTATAATTCTTGTTTTCGCCGGCGAAAACCACCATAACTTTCGAGCTTGCTCGAAAAGCTGCACTCCACGCAGTGGAAGCTGCACTTGCGAAGCAAACTGCACTTTGCGACTTTAGTCGCAAAAGCTGCACATGTTTTATTAGTTCTTAGTTTTCGGGTGCGAAAACAACCACAACTTAGCCAACGGCTAACTTCACTGCTCGCAGAGCACTTCACTTGTAGCTTCGATACAACTTCACTGAAAACTTTGTTTTCACTTCACTGCTTTTTCACTTCACTGCTTTTTCACTTTGCTATTAGATCTTAAATTTCCAATT
>JAQVYX010000181.1 GCA_029004715.1 Acidaminococcaceae bacterium
CTAGTATTCCTAAGGTTTTGTCCATGGGATATCTTACTCCTTGCTGCTGCGGGCGGACGCACGACAAATACCGCGTTCTACATTGCGCAGAAAACGCATAAAATGCTCTACTTCTTCGCAACTATCCAATTCTTGTTCCATAGCATTAATAGCCTCTTGCAAAGTATATCTACTACGATAAAGAATTTTAAAAGCCTGCTTTAATTCCTCTCTTACTTTAGGAGAAATACCGGCGCGTGATAATCCTACACTATTTAGTCCTGACACATGAGCCGGATTACCGGCTACTATAACATAGGGAGGTATATCTTGCGTAATCTTGGTCATGCCGCCGCACATACTATTACGCCCTATTTTTGTAAACTGATGTACTGCAGTCAACCCACCAATAACAGCACGGTCTTCTACAATAACATGGCCGGCTAATGTAGCTACATTACTCATAATAACATTGTTACCAACAATACAATTATGAGCTACATGCGTATAAGCCATTAGTAATACATTGTTTCCTACACGTGTCTCATTGCCTTCGCCCACGGCGCGATGAATAGTAGCACACTCATGCACAACCACCCCATCACCCAAAATCGTACTGGTTTCTTCGCCTCGATATTTTAAATCTTGAGGAGCTGCCCCAATACTTGCTCCCGGAAAGAACTCACAATTTTTACCAATAGTTGTATGACCATCAATAACCACATGGGGATGAATAACTGTACCTTCACCAATGACTACGTGCTCTCCTATAACCGCATACGGTCCAACTTGTACATTACGTCCCAATACCGCTCCGGGATAAACTATAGCCGTCTCATGTACCTAGCGTATCGGCATTACTACTGAATTAAGTCCCATAATTGTCTCACCCCTAATAGCTATTTACCAAACATGGACTACATAGTCACGTTATTATTCTAAAACACAACGCGCCAAAATCCTCTATATTTCCGCTGTTTTGGCCTTTTTTTGCTTAAATACTTCAATTCTCTGCCAAAAACAGCTTTATTTTATTCTTTAGGATCCATTATGGCAAAGAAGAATTCCCCTTCGCAAGCCAATTCACCATCCACCGTACCTTGACAGCTAATAATACCCATAGTTCCTCGCACCTTAGTAACTATTGCCGTTGTTACTAACTGATCCCCCGGTACTACTTGTTTGCGAAATCTTACTTTATCAATTTTGCCAAAAACAGCAATCTTCCCTCTGTTTTCTTCCGGATAAAGCATAGCCACTCCACCGACTTGTGCCATGGCTTCAATAAGCATGATTCCAGGCATAATAGGATCTCCCGGGAAATGTCCCATAAACTGAGCTTCGTTCATAGAAATGTTTTTTATACCAACAGCTCTTTTCATAGGTTCCAAATCTAAGATGCGATCAACTAAAAGCATTGGATAACGATGGGGAAGAACTTTTTGAATTTCTCTAATGTCTAGTGTAATCATTTTTTTGCTCCTTGCCTCGAATTTATCTTTACGATAATCTGCTATTTGTTTAGCCACTGCGGCATTAAAAGCATGTCCGGTTTTCACCGCAATGACATGTGCTTTAATAGCACCCAATAAATATAAGTCACCAATAACATCTAAAATTTTATGTCGAATAAGTTCGTCTTCAAATCTTGGCACAGATAGAATTTTGTCCGCATCAAAAACCACTACATTTTCTGTGGTTCCACCTAGACCCATGCCCATTTTACGCAAAGCATCAAGTTCTTCTACAAAAGCAACTGTCCTAGCAGGCGCTATATCTTTCAACAATTTTTCTTCCGTACACTCTAAATCAAAAACCTGTGTACCTAGCATGGGATGTGAATTAATAGAAGTAAAGGTAATACGGTAACCATCGTAAGGCAATACGCATATATAACGATCTTTGTCATAAAAGGCAAAAGACTTGTCCACTTTATAGATCTTACGTTCTTTGTCCTGCTCTACTCTACCGACCTTTAAGATAGCCTGAACAAAAGTATCTGCGCTGCCATCTGCTACCGGTGGTTCCGGCGATGACATTTCCACGAAACAATTATCAACGCTTGTCATAGCTAGTGCAGCCATAACATGTTCTATAGTGAACACCTCAGCACCATTTTCACTTAAAGTAGTTGCCTTAGTCGTAGACGTGATATTAGAGGTAATCGCTCTAATACAAGGCTTGTTAGGTAAATCTACTCTAATAAACACGATGCCGGTATCGACCGGTGCGGGTTTTAATTTTAAATCTACCGGTTTGCCGGAATGCAGGCCTATGCCATTACACATTATTTCCCCAGCCACCGTTTGCTGCTTGAAGTTTTCCACTAACTCTTTCCCTCCTTTATAAACTTAGCGTATCTTTTCTTACCATCCTTCCAGCGATCATGTACCCAAAACCACATAGCCGGATCTTGTACTATTTCTTGTTCAGCAATTACAATTAGTTTTTCCATTAGAGTGTGCACATCTTGTTTTCTATCTGCTGTCTTAGCTGTATAAAGAGGCGGTAGAAAGTTAAGCGTAAGAGTACCATCAACATTATTATGCATAAAGAAGGGTATTATTGGCGCTCCATGTAAACGTGAAAGCAATGCAGCTCCCCGTGGTACGATAGAATGCTTGCCAAAAAACAGCACCGACTCTCCATCCGGTTCGGTATCTTGATCATACACAATCCCCAATAAGTTTTTGTTGCGTAAAATTCTATTAATAGCCAGCATACTGTTTCCCCCATGATTATATGCTATTTGCTGACCTACAAGTTCTCTATATTCATTAATAAATTTATTCATGCCATCATTATTTTGCTTGCGAGCAACAGATAAAATCGGATAACCTAAAAGTGCCAAAACAGCCCCTGACATTTCCCAATTGCCATAATG
>JAQVYX010000182.1 GCA_029004715.1 Acidaminococcaceae bacterium
CAACCAATATTATACGGAAAAGATGTAATATTGTCAACACTTTTATCTGAAATAATAAAATATATTATTTATCAGCTCTAACCTTAACTACAACCTTCTTAACAGGCAAGGCAATATCCCCACAATTACAATTAGGTCTATGAACCTCCCACGGGAAAAATATACCAATATCGCCAGGATGCAAAGTAATGAAATTCTCCTTATAAGTTTCCTTATAAAAAACTACATCATCAGTCTTTGCCTTGTCTTCGCTAACTATAAACTTATCTGTTACAGGACAATAGCCTACGCTTTCGCTGCCAATAACCAAGATTTGAATATCAATATAGTCAAAATGTTTTTCTGGTTTTCTTTGTGCTTTAGGCTCAGTTTCATAAGTGTTAATACGAGCAAAAATATTTCTGCCGTCTATCTCATATTCGCCATTAGCCCACATAGCAAAATCATTCTCTTTAATATATTGCAACGCCGTCGCCAATTTGCCGGAAACATAAGGCAAAATATATTCGATCTTATCAATGCTTGTAGAAATCATACCACAATATCCTCCTTATTAAAAAGAATTGCTCCTGTATTATAACACATTTTGACAAAACACTAAATAGTAGTATAAAATATATAAGTTACATGTAAGTCCGATTTAAGAATTATTAGGAATTGTATTGAGAGGTAAAATATGAGTTATTTAAATGTCGACAATGTTTCCCATTCCTTTGGGGGACGTGAAATTCTAGAAAATGTTTCTTTTAAACTTCTACGTGGTGAACATGTAGGATTAGTAGGAGCTAACGGAGAAGGTAAATCTACCTTTTTAAATATTGTTACAGGTAAAATCTTACCTGATGAAGGAAAAGTTGAGTGGCCGGGTAAAATCACCGTAGGCTATTTGGATCAGCAAAGTTCCTTAACTGCCGGAAAAACCATCCGAGAAGTCTTACGTTTGGCTTTTGACCGTATGTACGAAGCAGAAGCTCAAATGTTGGAATGCTATGACAAAATGGGAGATGCTACTCCCGAAGAATTAGAAAAACTAATGTTTACCGTAGGAGAGTTGCAATCTGAATTAGAGCACAGTGGGTTCTATTCTCTAGATGCTAAAATTGAAGAAGTTGCTAATGGTCTTGGCTTAGGTGATATAGGCTTAGACAAAGACGTTGCAGACCTTTCAGGCGGGCAACGCAGCAAGGTGCTTCTGACCAAATTGCTTTTAGAAAATACCAGCATCCTGCTCTTGGATGAACCGACTAATTATCTTGATGAAAATCATATTCAGTGGTTAACGAAATTCTTGCAAGAATATGAACATGCCTTTATTTTAATTTCTCATGATACCACATTCTTAAATAATGTAGTAAATGTAATTTATCACTTGGAAAATTGTGAATTCACTCGTTATACCGGTGATTATGATAAATTTTTAGAGCTATCGGCCATCCATAAATCACAGCAAAATAATGCCTATGAAAAACAACAACAAGAAGTAGCCCAATTAGAAGACTTCATTGCTCGTAACAAAGCTCGCATTTCCACTACCGGCAGAGCCAAAAGCAGGCAAAAAAAGTTGGAAAAAATGGATCTAATTGAAAAACCCAAAGAAAAATTGCAGCCACATTTTAATTTTAGAGAATCTCGCACTCCCAGCCGCTTTATTGTAGAAGCAAAAAACGTTGTTCTAGGTTACGATACACCGCTAACTCGTCCTGTATCTTTTAATTTAGAACGCGGTCAAAAAATAGCAATTAAGGGCGTTAACGGATTAGGAAAAACGACCTTGCTGAAAACCATCTTAGGTAAAATTAAACCCATTTCCGGGGAAATACACTTGGGTGAATTCTTAGATTCAGGTTATTTCGAACAAGAAGAAAGAACAAAAAATGAGAATACCGCCTTAGAAGAAGTTTGGAACACCTATCCTGGGCTAAGCAATTCTGAGGTGCGCGGAGCTTTGGCTGCCTGCGGTTTAACCAGCGAGCACATTACTACCAAGGTCTTTGTGCTTTCAGGCGGTGAGGCGGCCAAGGTACGCTTGTGTAAGCTAATGTTGAAGGATGTTAACTGGTTAGTACTGGATGAACCAACTAATCATTTGGACGTTGTAGCCAAAGAGGAACTAAAACAAGCCCTTATTAAATTTAAAGGCAGCATACTTTTAGTATCCCATGATCCTGAATTTTATGAAGACTGGGTAACTTCTGTATTAAATATAGAAGACTGGACCACTAAAATTATATAAGTTATAAAGAAGCTTGTATGCAGGGCATTAGCCCTGCGTACAAGCTTCTTTATTTTAACAGTTCTTTTATTTTGGGGAATATTTTCAAAGCATTATCGTAAAAAAACGCTTCATGATATTCTGGTGGAATAACTAATTTCATAACTTCTATATAACTTTTGATATTGACTAAAGGCCAATCCGTACCATAAATGACTTTATCATACCGATCAATATAATCTAGCCACATACGCAAATAGGAAAAATAACTTTGGTGTTTTTGGTAAAAAGCTGCACCGCAAATATTGCCTTCCAACAACCCTGACAACTCCAAGAAAACATTTTCGTTCTTAGCTGCAACTTCTACGGCATCTGCAAACCATGGGTTACCACAATGGGCAATAACAAAGCGGACATTGGGATATAAAACAGCTATTTCATCCACAGTTAAAGGATGGGCATATTTTAGCAGCGCGGTACTAGTAGCTGTATCTCCTGTATGGATAACCACAGGCAAGTTATATTTTTCTGCGAGTTCATAGAGAGGAAAATGCACCGGCTTATAAACATATACATGATTGTAACCAGGATATAGTTTAATGCCTACACACTGCGGAGTTGCTACGTAACGTTCAAATTCTTGA
>JAQVYX010000183.1 GCA_029004715.1 Acidaminococcaceae bacterium
AAATTTATCAATATAGCTACCGGAGGAACATCTGGAACGTATTTTCCACTAGGTGGAGCAGTTGCTGATATTTTGAATAAAAATATTAAAGGTGTAAATGCTAGTGCACAAAGTACCGGTGCTTCTGTTGCTAATATCAATTTATTAAAACAAGGTAAGGTTGATATCGCATTTGTACAAAATGATATTGCTTACTATGCATTAAATGGTATTGAAATGTTTAAAGATAAAAAAGTTTCTAATCTAAAAGGATTAGCTACTTTGTATCCTGAAACCGTACAAATCATAACCTTGGGTAAAACTGGTATCAAATCTTTGGCCGATGTTAAAGGCAAACGCGTAGCTGTTGGTGCTGCCGGAAGTGGTACAGAAGCGAATGCTCGTCAGATATTAGCTGCATATGGTATTACTTACGAGGATATTGACGTACAATATCTATCTTTTGGTGAAGCTTCTAACGCATTAAAAGATGGTAATGTTGATGTTGCGTTTGTAACTGCTGGATTCCCAACAGCTGCAGTGCAAGATATTGCTTCTCAACATGAAGTTGTTTTACTTCCTGTCGCTGCTGATAAAGCAGATGCCTTAATTAAAAAATATCCTTTCTACACGAAAGTTAATATTCCTGCCAAAACTTACTCTTCTCAAACCACTGCTTGCGCAGCTGTAGCAGTACGTTGCATGTTGGTAGTAAGTGATAAGATGGATGATAAAACTGCTTATGATGTAACAAAAGCTATTTTCACTAATTTGGATCGTATGAAAGCAGCGCATGCTGTTGCCGCTGTTATTAGCAAAGCAACTGCTAAAGATGGTATGTCTATTACCTTAGCCCCTGGTGCAGACAAATTCTTTAAGGAGAAATAAGCTTGTTTGACTCCTTAAAGGTAAAAGCCCGGGTACCGGTATACTCCGGTCTCCGGTCTTTTTATAAGATAATTTTGGTTTTAAGCATAGTTATTGCAGGCTTTATTTGGTGGTATGGCAATCAACTGGTTTTAAAAATCACCCCGGATAATAATCAAAAAACATTTAGCTTTACAACCTATATAGGTGATACATGGCATTATAAATATATTCATTCGGTAGAGAAAACTCCTTGTGAGGAATATTTTGTCATTCGCGGCGCGAATGACATGGTTATGACCTATACTAGATATGAAGACTTTGGCGTGGGGTTGCCTTTTTGGGCTAGTGAAGGTAAATTTACTACTACAGCTGATGGTCATTTTATAATGGAAATGAATAGACCCTTTCACTCTGTGGCGTTTAGAACGGCAAAACAGGCAAAAGCCAGCCTTTACTATGCAGGCAAAGAAATTCCTATGTATAAACTCTACAAATCGGGCTCCCTTGTAGAAATATCCGTAGCTAAAAGATATAATTATTGGTTCAATTTTGAAAGGGGGAAAGACAAGTGAGCGAGAACGATGTGAAGGAAATGACTGCGGAAGAAATGCTGAAAAAATTTGACCCCGAAGCCAGCAAACGTAAATTAACCGGTATGTGGGAAAAATTTGTGTCAGCAATTTGCATCTGTTTTGCACTTTTTCAATTGTATACGGCAACTTTCGGTGTTATGGACGCCGCCTTACAACGAGCCATTCATTTGGCTTTTGGTTTAGCATTAATTTTCTTATTATATCCAACACGCAAAAGTTGGTCTAAAACTTCAATGAATTGGTTTGATGTATTCTTAGCTGCTTTAGGTGCATGTAGCGCTATGTATATTGTTGTTTTTTATCAAGATTTAGTTTTACGTGCAGGCATGAACAGTGAAACCGATTTTATTGTTAGTCTTATTGGTACAGCCTTGGTTTTTGAGGCCGCACGTCGAACAGTAGGCTGGCCTATGATTACAGTTGCTTTTGCCTTTTTGGCCTATGCATTTGTTGGTCCTTATATTCCTGGAATTTTGGCTCATAGAGGTGTAGGTTTTCAGGAGATGTTTGATCATCTTTATTTTACAACAGAAGGTATTTTTGGTACTCCACTTGGTGTATCATCTACTTTTATTTATTTATTTATTCTGTTTGGAGCCTATTTGGAAGCAACCGGCTTGGGCAAATTCTTTATTGACTTAGCTAATGCGGTTGCCGGCTGGGCTGCAGGTGGTCCGGCTAAGGTCGCTGTATTATCTAGTGGTCTTATGGGCACGGTCTCAGGCAGTTCGGTCGCGAATGTTGCAGGTACAGGCTCTTTTACTATACCAATGATGAAGAAGTTAGGCTATAGCCCTGAGTTTGCCGGTGCAGTAGAAGCTGCAGCTTCTACTGGTGGGCAGCTAATGCCGCCTGTAATGGGTGCAGCAGCTTTTCTTATGGCAGAATTTGTCGGTGTTCCTTATATTACAGTAGTCAAAGCTGCTGTTATTCCTGCGTTATTATATTACACAGGTGTGTGGCTTGGTGTTCATTATGAAGCAAAAAAATGTGGATTAAAAGGAACTCCCCGTGAATTATTGCCTAAATTTAAAGAGTTGTTTTTAGAAAAAGGCCATTTGGCCATTCCTTTGGTAGTTATAGTTTATTTGTTAGTAACAGGTTATACACCTACAAGAGCCGCTTTAGCTGCTATAGGCTTAACGCTTGTTTGCGCATGCTTACGTAAATCTACGCGTATTGGATTTAAAGATGTTGTCAATGGTATGATTGCTGGCTCTAAAGGCGTTTTAGGTGTGCTAATTGCATGTGCTACCGCCGGCATCATTATTGGTGTTGTAACTAAAACAGGCGTAGGTCTAAAAATGGCTACGGCTCTATTGGATTTAGCAGGTGGGCAGCTTCTTCCGGCTATGTTTTTCACCATGTTAACTTCTCTAGTTTTAGGCATGGGTGTTCCAACT
>JAQVYX010000184.1 GCA_029004715.1 Acidaminococcaceae bacterium
CCATGAATTTGCCTCCGCCTTGCGCAGACAACACTTTAGTTATGGCTGCCGTCAAAGTAGTCTTGCCATGATCAACGTGACCGATTGTTCCAATGTTAGCATGGGGTTTGGTTCTTTCAAATTTTTGTTTAGCCATTTTAATTTCCTCCTAAATTCTTCATTTACTTTATTCTTGTGTTCCTTTTGCTTTTGCAATGATTGCCTCAGCAATATTTTTTGGAATATCTTCATAGTGATCGACTTCCATCGAATAGTTACCACGACCTTGGGTCTTAGAACGAAGGTCAGTTGAATAACCAAACATTTCAGAAAGAGGAACAAAAGCATTTATTACTTGAGCACCATTTCTAGCTTCCATGCCTTCAATGCGTCCACGACGTGAATTCAAATCACCGATAACATCACCCATGTATTCTTCAGGAACAACAACTTCTACTTTCATATATGGTTCCAAAATTGTTGGATTTGCTTTTAACGCACCAGCTTTGAAACCCATAGAACCCGCAATTTTAAAGGCCATTTCTGAAGAGTCAACCTCGTGATAAGAACCGTCATAAACGGTAACTCCGATATCAACCATAGGGAATCCGGAAAGTACTCCATTTTCCATTGCTTCTTTAACACCGGCCTCAACAGGTCCGATATATTCTTTAGGAATAGAACCACCAACAGTCTTATTGGTGAATTTAAATCCTTCGCCAGGTTCCAAAGGCGTTAATTCCAACCAGCAATGACCATATTGGCCTTTACCACCGGATTGACGCACAAATTTGCCTTCAGATTTAACGGTTTTACGAATGGTCTCACGGTAAGCAACTTGAGGGTTACCAACTGTGCAACCAACTTTGAATTCACGAAGAAGTCTATCTACAATTATATCCAAATGCAGCTCACCCATACCGGAAATAATCGTTTGTGAGGATTCAGGATCTGTATGAACACGGAAAGTAGGATCTTCTTCTGCTAGTTTTTGTAAAGCAACGCCCATTTTTTCTTGGTCAGCTTTAGTTTTGGGTTCAACTGCTACCGAAATAACAGGATCAGGGAAAACCATTGATTCCAAGATTATAGGATGTTTTTCATCACAAAGCGTATCACCTGTCGTAGTATCTTTCAGACCAACAGCAGCAGCAATATCACCACTGTAAGCCTCACCAATTTCTACTCTATGGTTAGCATGCATTCTCAAAATACGACCGATACGTTCTCTCTTGCCCTTTGTTGAGTTATAAACATAAGAGCCAGCGGTCAAAACGCCGGAATAAACCCTGAAAAATGCTAATCTGCCAACAAAAGGATCTGTTGCAATCTTAAATGCCAAGGCAGAAAAAGGAAGTTCATCGCTAGATGCGCGTTCGTCTTCTGCTCCTGTATCAGGATTAATACCTTTAATTGGTGGAATATCGGTTGGAGCAGGCATATAAGCAACAACTGCATCAAGCAAAGGTTGCACGCCTTTATTCTTATAAGAAGAACCGCAACAAACCGGGCACATTTTGCAAGCAATTGTTTGCTTGCGAATACCCCTATTTATTTCATCTTCAGTAAGGTCTTCACCTTCCAAATATTTCATCATCAATTCATCATCGCTCTCAGCAACCGATTCGAGCAATTTTTGACGGTATTCTTGAGCCTTTTCTAACATATCTGCAGGAATTTCTACGAATTCTTCATCTTTTCCCAATTGATCTCCGTAAACAATTCCACGCATTTTTATTAAATCAATCATACCAACAAACGTATCCTCAAACCCAATAGGAATTTGAATGGGCACAGCATTAGCATTTAAACGTTTTTTCATCATGTCAACTACATTGTAGAAATCTGCACCTGTAATATCCATTTTGTTTACGTATGCCATACGTGGTACATTATATTTATCGGCTTGACGCCAGACTGTTTCTGACTGAGGTTCAACACCGCCCTTTGCACAAAAAACTGCAACAGAACCATCAAGTACGCGCAATGATCTTTCAACCTCTACCGTGAAGTCAACGTGACCAGGCGTATCTATAATATTAATAGTGTGTCCCAACCAATGGCAAGTAGTAGCTGCAGAGGTTATAGTAATACCACGTTCCTGCTCTTGAACCATCCAGTCCATAGTCGCCCCACCATCGTGAACTTCTCCTATCTTATGAGTTTTACCGGTATAAAACAGGATACGCTCGGTGGTAGTGGTCTTCCCAGCATCAATATGAGCCATAAT
This sequence comes from Acidaminococcaceae bacterium, assembly GCA_029004715.1. Lineage (GTDB taxonomy): Bacteria > Bacillota > Negativicutes > Acidaminococcales > Acidaminococcaceae > JAAYAE01. Next base: position 2,210 of record JAQVYX010000184.1, read on the forward strand.
ACCTATATTTCTTGTTTTTTCTAAGGGAAACTCTCTGGCCACTAATTACTCCTCCTTCATATTCTGGTTCTACCAGCGATAGTGTGCAAAAGCCTTATTGGCTTCTGCCATCTTATGTGTGTCTTCACGTTTCTTAACGGCAGCACCGGTGCTGTTAGCAGCATCCATAATTTCGCCAGCTACGCGTTCGCACATAGTTTTTTCACCACGCAAGCGTGAGTAGTTGACCAACCAGCGAATACCTAAAGTAGTTTTACGATCAGCTCTTACCTCGATAGGCACTTGATAATTAGCACCACCAACACGGCGAGCACGCACTTCCAAAATAGGCATCACGTTTTTCATAGCAACATCAAATACTTCCAAAGGTTCTTTGCCGGTTTTCGAACGGACAAGATCGAAAGCATCATATACTATGCGTTCCGCAACACCTTTTTTGCCGTCAAGCATAATTTTATTAATAAATCTAGTTAATAATTTTGAGCCGTACACCGGATCCGGCAGTACATCTCTTTTAGTCACAGGACCTTTTCTTGGCATGTGTCTTCCTCCTTCGTTAAATATCAATCCATAGTGTTTATGCTAATTATTTCTTTGCACGTTTAGCTCCGTATTTAGAACGGGACTGGTTGCGG
>JAQVYX010000185.1 GCA_029004715.1 Acidaminococcaceae bacterium
ATAACAGTCGTAAACATATCTACCGCTTTATCGCGTAATTCGCCTAAAGTAGTTATTATATAGCTTTCTCCTTCACGTCCTATATTCCGTACAATGCCAGCAGGAACACTAGGATTTTGATTTTTAAGCATTATATCACAAGCTTTTTGTAAATAATCAAAACGCTTAAAGCTAGATGGATTATAAAGTGCAATACAAAAATCGCCTTTTGAAGCACAATCTAAACGTTTTTCAATTTTTTCCCATGGTGTTAACAAGTCGCTTAGACTAATCAAACAAGTGTCAGCAATTAAAGGCGCACCCAAAATAGCAGCACCGCTAAAAGCGGCGGAAACTCCAGGTACAACTTCTACTTCTAACTCCGAATATTTAGCCGCAACTTGATGCATTATACCAGCCATTCCGTATAGCCCGGCATCACCGCTGGAAATCATAGCTACAGTTTTACCTTTTAGAGCTTCTGCTACTGCTAATTTACAACGATCAACTTCTTTGCGCATGCCATTGGTTAAAAACTCTTTATCTGGGAAATCTGCTTTTATTAAGTCGATATAAACATGATACCCAGCAATAACATCACATTGCTTTAAAACCTCTATAGCCTTTGTGGTCATTTGCTCAATTCCCCCTGGACCTAGGCCAACTACATATACTTTATTAGTCATATTTATTATCCTCACATTTTATTAAAATCTATGGTTATAGGAATCTGTGCCAGTGCCATAGTAACACCGTTTTTACTAATCTTTGGTAATATTATTTTACCTTGTGAAGCGGCTACGGCAGAACGTTCACAAACATTATCAACGCCAACAACTCGTAACACTAGGTTCGAAGCCGTAAAATTACCCTCTTGTCCAGCTAACTCTTCTGCTGAAAAAAAGCGTAGTGGCAACTTATATTTAGCAGCAAATGCTAGCAATCCTTGTTCATCTTTTTTTAAATCCACAGAACAGATTTCTTTAATAGCATGCATACTAATTTTCATTAATTTTAACTGTGGCATAATTAATTCTTCAATAGTTTCTATAGGAGTATTACGCCTACAGCCGATACCCAAAGTAAAAGTTTTGGGTATTATGTTTAAAGTAGTTGAAAATGCTTTTTCGTGCTCATCGCAGCCTATAAGCAAACCAATCTCGCCACCGTCTTGCAGAGTTAGTCCCTTTGGTAATGACCCTGTAAGCTGGTACATGCTTTTTACACCAATTTCTTTACCATCAACTAAGGCAGAACTAAATTCTTTGGCCGCAAACATACTGCCAATATGGTAATTATTGCGAACAGCCCATTCATCCACGGCAAATAATCCATTAATATCAGTAGCTGTTGTTATAATAGCTTGTGCCGTAATTGCTGCAGCTAACTTTCTAGCAATATTATTGGCTCCACCAATATGTCCCGCTAAAAGCGGTATCACAAAATTTCCTCCTTCATCTATGCTTATTACTGCCGGGTCGGTAATTTTACTTACAACATGGGGTGCAATAGCCCGTACAGCAATACCACACGAACCTATATAAATAATTACCTTGTTCTCGGCAAAAGCTTGACCTGCATCTTTAATACAACCTGCACTCTTTTTTAGTAAAGGATCAACTTCTACAAATTTTTCAGAAGTATATATCTGCGTTTCATAGCCAATAAATTCTAGCGCTCTTTTAACTTGCAGACTAAGCTGTGCCCCTTTACGAGTATAGGAAAAAACTATAGCATTCATTTACTCTCTTCTTTCTCAGCGCTTGCGGCACGAAAACCATGGGAAAATGTTGGGTTATATAATTTGGAACGATCATACTCGTTGCCCAAAAATTCGCCAACACAAATTAAAGCCAAGTTGCTAATATTATTTTCTTTAGCAGTTTGTGCTAGTGTAGCAACCGTGCATTTGCAGATCTTTTCATCCGGCCAGGAAGCTTTATAAACAATAGCGGCAGGCGTATCATTTTTATACCCACCAGCTAATAATTCTTTCGTCAATTTTTCCAGCATACCTGAACTTAGAAAAATAACCATCGTAGCATGATGAGTTGCATAATCTGCAATTTTTTGTTTATCAGGGACAGGCGTCCTTCCCTCCATACGCGTTATGATAACGGATTGACTAATGTTAGGCAAAGTATACTCGGCCTTTAAAGCTGCTGCTGCTGCACAAAAAGAGCTAACACCAGGCACTACTTCATAGTCCAACCCATAGCCCCGCAACAAATCAATCTGCTCACGATGAGCACCATAAATGCTGGGATCTCCTGTATGTAAACGAACAACTAGTTTGCCAGCTTGTGCTACAGGAACCATAGCTGCAATTACCTCTTCCAATGTCATGTGTGCGCTATTCATAATAACGCACCCGTTCTTTGCATATTTTAAAAGTTCTGGATTAACCAAAGAACCTGCATAAATTATTAAGTCAGCCTTTTCCATTAAGTTTTTGCCTTTTACGGTAATTAAATCAACATCTCCAGGTCCTGCTCCAATAAAATAAATCATGAAGTAACCTCTCCTTCTTTTACTAAGATTACAGAAAAATAACTGTTTTTTTCGTCTATTTCATTCAAGTTTCTATATACTTTCTCGCCCGGCAAACCGCAGCGTTCAACCATAGCAGCGTGAGAAATAAGATTCCTTTCCTTTAATTCATCACGTACCTTAGCTATTTGACTAGCGGATTTCATCAGCACTTTATTGCCTGGCCCATCCAAGAATGCGGCAGATTCTTTATAGCTTCCCGGTAAAATTATTAGTGGCTCCGCACGTTCGCACAAAGCTACATTTAATTTAGCAGCTACAGCACAAAAAGAAGGGACTCCAGGTATAAGTTCTGCCTTATATCCCTTA
>JAQVYX010000186.1 GCA_029004715.1 Acidaminococcaceae bacterium
CCCTCCTATTTTACATTTCGAACAACATCTATTATGCGGCCGTCGCGATATTCCACCACGCCCCCTATTATATTGCCAAATGTATTATCCTGTGGTTTGCCTACTAGTTTGTATGCTTTCGCCTGCAATTCATCAACGTGATATTGTGGAACTGCCAATCTACGGTAGTGATCCACTAGATCCTGCCTTAATGGGTTTATGGCAATGCCATATTCTGTAACAAGCACGTCAATAGTATTGCCAGGAGTAACAATAGTATTCACCCTATCTAGCAGCATTGGCAATCTTCCTCGCAACAGTGGCATAGTCACAATACTCAATTTTGCTCCTGCTGCCGCATCAGGATGTCCTCCAGGTGCACCGATTAATTTACCATAGGAATTGGTAAGCACGTTCACATTAAAATCCACGTCCATTTCCGTTGCGCTTAATACAGCGACATCGAGTAAATCCACTGCCGGAGCTGGTACAAAGGGATTTGCATAATCAGAGGCAGAGATTTCATGATAATTTGGATTTTCTTTCATAATATGAATAATGGATGTATCAAAAGTTTGCGGGTCATATACCTTATCAATAAGACCATCCTGGAGCATCTCTATCAATACACCTGTCATACCACCAACTGCGGAGCTAGCTACAATCTTCCGTTGTTCCATTTCAGTTCTAATGGCTTTTGCTGTACTAATAGCAATGCCACCACTACCAAACTGAAATGATATACCTGTTTTAAAAAAAGAAGAGTTTGCAATCACCTGCGCCGCATAATGGGCAATCAACCTCTCCACAGGACTTTTACTTGGCCGAATAGAACCGGTGGCAATACCGGCAGGATTACCAATAGATGGTACTTCCACAATATAATCCACCTGTTTAGCCGGGATGCTTACATACTCGAGAGGCTTATTCACAAGATTATCTGTTACAGCAACTACCGTCTTTGCATAGGCCGCATCCACCATAGCATAACCAAGAGATCCGCATGCCGCTTTACCATCTACACCATTCACGTTACCCAATGTGTCACAGCAAGGAGCTGCCAAAAACGCTACGTCAATTTTCAGTTCCCCTGTGGAAATGGCCCTTGCCCTGCCTCCGTGGGTACGAAAAATAGCGGGTTTAGACAATTTGCCTGCTTGTATCCATGTGGCTAACTTGCCACGAGCACCACTAGTATCCACAGCGGTAATGGTACCGTCTTCAAAATATGGAAACAATACATCCTGTACAAGGCTAAGCGAACTAGCGGACAGCGTAAGATTTTTAATGCCCTTTTCATGAATAGCTGCAAAAACCATTTGCATGACCAAGTCACCATTGCGCAGGGCATGATGAAAAGATACCGTCATGCCATTACGTAACTCCACAGCATCAATAGCTTTGCTAAGTGACGCTAATACCTTCCCCTCGGTATTAGCAGTCTGACGTGTTTGCAATAAAGGTTGTTTTGGTATCTCTACTTGTGCTTCATACCATGTTTTATTATTAAACTCTTTGTATTTTTGTAGAAAAGTCAACTCATCCTTCATAGGTCACTCCCGCTTCCTTGGCATAGGCTAAGACGTCTTTAGCACGTGTGACCATAGGTGCATCAATCATTTTCCCATTCAAGGCAATTACGCCAGAACCATTCGCTGTTGCTTCGTCATATACTGCTAAAACTGCCTTTGCATGTTCTATATCTTTAACTGTAGCACCATAACATTCATGTACAACAGCTATCTGGTCTGGATGCACAACGGATTTTCCCGTATATCCCAATTGTTTAGCTTCTAATACATTTTTAAGAAAACCTTCTGTATTTTTAATATCGCTATAAACAAAATCAAGCGCCAAAACTTTTGCTGCATGAGCATCTAACACAATCTTTCCCCGCGCATATCTTAGCTCTTCACAATCAGCACTACGAGTTGTCTTCATATCAGTGCAAAAATCTTCCGCTCCAAGACCAATAGCAAGGACTCGTGGAGATGCCGTTGCTAATTTATAAGCATTATAAACTCCAAGAGCGGTTTCAATTGTGCAAACAATTTTAATAGTCCCCAAGGTAATATTATTTTTTTGTTCTATCTCTGAAATTGATTTATCTAAAAGCTGTACTTCGTCTGGTTTTTCGGTTTTTGGTAACCGCAAGAAATCTGGGCATAATGGTGTAATAATCCGTACATCTTCCTCAAAGAAGGGTGTATCTATTCCATTTATCCTTACTCCTACACGGATATCTGGACGAATTTCTTCTAACGCATGTTTTACGAGAATTCTCGCGCTATCTTTTTCCGTAATAGACACAGCATCTTCTAGATCATAAACGATACAATCCGGGCGATACACTTCAGCCTTTACTATTTTATAAGGATCATTACCAGGAACAAAAAACATTGTTCTATATAAAGAATTCATTTTGAAACCACCTTTGTTTGCCAGCGCAAAATAGCTGTTTCCAAACGTGCCTTCCACGTAAAATCAAATGCTCCTTGATCTATTGCGTGTAAATATACCCCAGCTAATTTATATTGCTCCAACATTTTATTAATCACTGATTCTATTTTCTTTCCATACTTTGCTAAAACTTTACTTTCAATAACTATTTTATTTTCACTTTGATTAGGAAAAACTTCCAATGTTAACCGAACATCGCCTTTTTTATCTGTTCCTGCTACTACTGCTTTTTCTGAAAACTCCATTTGTTTTTCTCCTTATAACAGTTACCACAAGCCAAT
>JAQVYX010000187.1 GCA_029004715.1 Acidaminococcaceae bacterium
CACTATACATGCTTCGCGATGAAGAACTTAAAGCCCCTGTGGAAATAATTATTTTTAGGGCAGAGGAATCTAGTCGTTTTGGTTTTGCTACTATGGGCAGCAAACTTATGACAGGTAGTGCCACGCCGGAACAATTATCTCACGCTACTAAGAAAAATGATAAAAGCTTTGTAGAAGCATTACGTGTAAACGGGTATGATCCTGATAATTACGCGGCGGCTATAAAAGAACAGGGCTATTACAAATGTTTTTTTGAAATCCATATTGAACAGGGTAAGGTTTTGGATGAGACCGGTGAGCAAATAGGTATTGTGCATAACATTGCGGCGCCTACCCGTTTTAAAATTATTGTGGAAGGAATGGCCGATCACTCAGGTGCTACGCCCATGGGCTTTCGTAAAGATGCTTTGGTTGCCGGAGCTAAGCTGATTTTAGCAGTGCAAAAAGCGGCAGAGGAAGAAACAAAAAATGGCACTGTTGCTACTGTTGGCGTAGTTGATGTAGAACCATCTTCTATCAATGTGGTGCCGGGTAAGGTAACTTTGTGGGTAGATTTGCGTGGCGTAGATAATGCTAGTATTGCTAGAGCTTTAGAGCAAATACAAAAAGCTATGGTCAAAGTTACTGACAGCGATAAAGTAATAATTTCGCAAGAAATGCTGACGGCAGATAAACCTGTAGCATTGTCTGAGGAATTAGCAGATAGATTTGCCCTGATTTGTCAAGAAATGGGTATTAAATATCGCCATATGAATAGTGGCGCCGGTCATGATGCTATGCATATGGTAAAAATAGCACCTACCTCCATGCTTTTCATTCCTTGCAAAGATGGAATTAGCCACAATCCTGCAGAATATGCTAAGCTCGAAGATATTTGCTTGAGTATTGAAGTTTTGGCAAAAATGGTTAAAGAAATGGCGCAATAAACTTTTTAGCGCAAAAGTGTTATAATACTACTATTCTTTTTTGTGAAGTGAGGTAATAACATGGATGAAGTTCGTGTAAGGTTTGCACCTAGTCCAACGGGCTATTTGCATATTGGTGGTGCTAGAACGGCGCTTTTTAATTGGTTGTATGCCAAGAAAAACGGTGGTAAATTAGTACTTAGAATTGAAGATACAGATACTGAACGTTTAAAAGAAGATTCTGTTAGCCAGATTTTGACCAGTTTAAAATGGTTAGGACTAAACTGGGATGAGGGTCCTGAAGTTGGTGGTAGCGTAGGCCCTTATTATCAATCTGAGCGTAAAGAGATATACAGTAAAATGTGTCAACAACTTTTGGATGAGGGCAAAGCCTATTATTGTTTCTGTACTTCCGAAGATTTAGATATAGCAAGAGAAAAACAAAGAGCTGCTAAAAAACCTTTTCGTTATGAAAGAACTTGCCGTGATATTTCTGTGGAAGTTGCGAAAGAGCGTATAGCGGCAGGCGAAAAAGCCTCTGTCCGTTTAAAAATACCTAAAGATGGTGACATTGTAGTCCATGACCTTATTCATGGAGATGTAACTTTTGATATGGGACAATTTGACGATTTCGTTATTATGAAAAGTAATGGAATGCCTACTTATAATTTTGCCGTAGTTGTAGATGATTATATGATGCGAATTAGCCATGTATTGCGTGCTGAAGAGCATCTTTCTAATACGCCTAAGCAAATACTCGTTTATAATGCTTTCGGTTTTCAGGTGCCTAAATTCGGCCATATGCCTATGATTTTAGCTCCGGACCGCAGCAAGTTAAGTAAGCGTCATGGTGCAACTTCTGTAGAGGAATTTAGAGATCAGGGTTATTTGCATCAAGCTATTGTTAACTATTTAACTTTGTTGGGCTGGGGTCCAGGTAACGAGGAAGAGATATTTACTTTAGAAGAGACTGTCAAGCAGTTTGATTTCAGCAAAATGTCTAAAAAAGCGGCTATTTATGATACTAAGAAACTTACTTGGATGAATGGTCAATATTTATCTTCTCTTCCCCTTGGCGAAATACTGCCTGAGGTATCGACATTTTTCATTAAAGCAGGTTTGGTAGATCAAGCATGGCTAGATGCCAATAAAGATTATTTTGCTAAATTGGTAGATACAGTGCGTGTACGAGTTAAAACCTTGCAAGAGATTGTCGATGCATCTGAATATTTCTTTAAAGATGTTACTGAATATGATGAAAAGGGAGTGGCTAAACACTTCACACCTGTTGCTATTGAACTTTTGGAAAATTGTATAGCACATTTAAAGATTTTAACTGATTTTAACTTAGAAACCACAGAGGCTATCTATAATAACATTGCAGAAGAAAGTGGCCTTAGTTTGGGTAAAGTAATACATCCTACGCGTTTAGCTTTGACCGGGCGTACTGTTAGTCCTGGTTTATTTGATGTCATGGTGCTTTTAGGTAAAGATAAAACAATTTCTAGAATGGAAAGGGCAATTAGTTTTATAAAATCACATTAAGTACTTGTGTTTTTTCTTGGTATTGGTTATAATGTTTGAGTGCCTTCCGGGATGGTGTAATGGTAGCACAAATGATTCTGGATCATTAAGTCTGGGTTCGAGCCCTAGCCCCGGAGCCAATTTTATTCCTATTACGGCCGCGTGGTCAAGTGGTTAAGACGTTGCCCTCTCAAGGCGAAGTCAGGGGTTCAATTCCCCTCGCGGCTACCACTAAAAGTCAAACTCATTGTTCATTATGAACAATGAGTTTTTTTGTATTCTT
>JAQVYX010000188.1 GCA_029004715.1 Acidaminococcaceae bacterium
CTCCCTGAGCTTGAGTTATATAGTGTGCACATTTTTTTACATCAATGGCCGCGTTAGAAGGTGCTAAAGCTAATCCAGCTATGCCCATAGCCGGCAAATCATTTAAATCATCACCCATAAAAGCAATTTGCTCTAGTTGCAAGTCATTTTCATGCGCTAATTGCTCTAAAACTACTCTTTTATCCATAACGCTTTCGCTCACCAAAGTAATACCAAGTTCTTTTGCTCTACGTAAAAGAATCTCACTATGACGACCACTAATAAGAGCTATAGTTAAATCATTACGCAGTGCTAGAGTAATACCTAAGCCATCTTGCACATCAAAACGTTTACACAATTCGCCCTGATTGCCGATAAAAATGCCCCCATCGGTCAATACTCCATCTACATCCAAAGCCAGTGCTTTTATATTTTGAAAATTTGCTTTACTATCTGCCATTATACAACCCCCTGATGAACCAAATCCGTCATATGCAATAAACCAATAACATGTCTGTCTTTATCAATGACAGGCAATACCGTAATAGGACGCGGCTTATTACTTTCCATGATATGTAATGCTTCTGCTGCCAATTTATCTTTGGTAATGGTTTTCGGTGATTTGGCCATAAGCTCAACCACCGGTCTTGTTAAGAAGCCAAAGCCTTTGCTAAGACCGCGGCGAATATCACCATCAGTAAGTACACCAAGCATTTTATTATCGTTATCAATAACAGATACCGCACCCAAACCTTTATCCGTAATAACAAAAAGAGCATCTTGTACGGACATTTCTCCTGTAACAAGGGGGTTTTCTTCTCCCTTATGCATAATGTTTTCCACGGTTAATAACAACTTTCTGCCTAAAGAACCCCCCGGATGGAAAACAGCAAATTGATCTGCCGTAAATTTACGAGCCGACAAAAGTTCTATAGCCAGCGCGTCTCCATAGGCCAAAGCTGCCGTAGTGCTAGAAGTAGGAGCTAAACCTAATGGGCATGCTTCTTTGGTCACTCCCACATTAAGTACTATGTCAGCCTGACGGGATAAAACAGAGTCAGTATTACCTACCATTGCAATTATCTTGGCCCCAATACGGCGCAGAGAAGGAAGTATTTGTAAAACCTCTGCAGTTTCACCACTGTTGGATAAGGCAATAACAACGTCAGAGCTTGTTACCATCCCTAAATCTCCATGCACACCCTCTGCCGGATGCAGATAAAAAGAAGGTGTCCCCGTACTTGCCAAAGTGGCTGCCAGTTTGCGTCCAATAATACCGGATTTGCCCATGCCTGTAACCACTGTACGTCCCCTGCACTCTAAAATCATATGAATAGCTGCGGCAAAATTTTCATCTACACGAGGTATAAGTTCTTCAATAGCCTCGGCTTCCATTTTTAAAACTTCTTTAGCTCTTTCTAGCACTAATATCACCTTCTACCGATTTTATCTATAGCCAGTACATCTTTTAATAAAGCTTCTAATCTGTCTAACCGCACCATATTGGCGCCATCTGATAAGGCTAGGTCCGGATTATCATGAACTTCCAAAAACAAAGCATCAACGCCTACAGCAGCAGCTGCTCTGGCCATATGTGGGACATACTGACTTTGACCACCGGAAGTCGTACCCTGTCCTCCGGGAATTTGCACACTATGAGTAGCATCCATAACTACCGGATAACCTAAAGCACGCATAATAGGCAACGAACGCATATCCGTTACCAAAGCATTATAACCAAAACTGGAACCACGTTCAGTAAGCATTAAATTGTGATTACCTGCCTCTTCAACCTTGGTCACTACATTTTTCATATCCCAAGGAGCTAAGAATTGCCCTTTTTTTACATTAACAACTTTTCCTGTTTTTGCTGCTTGATAAACTAGATCAGTTTGTCGACACAAGAAAGCCGGTATTTGTAAAACATCCAAGACTTCTGCTGCTTTTTCCACTTGAATAGTTTCATGAATATCACTGACAATAGGTACTCCCAAATCTTTTTTTATTTGGGCCAAAATTTTTAGTCCTTCATCAATTCCAGGTCCGCGAAAGGATTTGACAGAAGAACGATTAGCTTTATCGTAAGAAGCTTTAAAAACATAAGGAACGCCCAGTTTAGCACAAATAGCTTTAACAGCCTGTCCAATAGCTAAGCTGTGTTCATAACCCTCTAAAACACAGGGTCCGGCCATGAGCAATAAAGGCTTACCTTGTCCCACTTCATAATCCCCAATTTTAACAATATGCATATTTTTCTCCTTTCACCACTTGCTCTAAGTCTTTTTTAATACAATGTTAGTGCACTCTCTACTTATTTTGTGCGAATAATTTATTCACTGCCTCTAAATCTTCTTTGGTATCAATACCAATACCATGAAAATCACTGTTTATAACTTTTATCCTAAACCCATTTTCTAAAACACGTAGCTGTTCCAAAGATTCAATTTGCTCCAATGGCGTTGGTGCTAAGACCGCATACTGCAAAAGAAAATCTCTGCGATAAGCATAAATACCTACATGTTTATAAACCTTAAAATTAACCGTTTTTTTGCGTGGGTAAGGAACAAGACTACGGGAAAAATATAGAGCATAATCATTCAAATCTGTTATAAACTTTACAACGTTAAGATTATCGTATTCCTCCGGCTCCAGTAAAGTTTTTAA
>JAQVYX010000189.1 GCA_029004715.1 Acidaminococcaceae bacterium
GGATTAGCGTGGACCAGTGTAGGTGGTGAAATGCTGAAAGTAGAAGTTATAGCTTGTGCCGGCAAAGGGAAATTGCAATTAACCGGTCAGCTGGGTGATGTTATGAAAGAATCCGCGCAAGCAGGTCATACGTATATTCGTTCTAGAGCGAAGCAGTTAGGGTTACCGGAAGATTTCTCCGAAAAAACAGATATCCATATCCATTTACCGGAAGGGGCAATACCTAAAGATGGACCTTCGGCGGGTATAACTATGGTAACGGCCATGGAATCCGCTTTAACAAAGCGTAAAATTAAGGCAGGCATTGCTATGACAGGAGAGATTACCTTGTCAGGACGTGTGCTTCCAGTAGGCGGTATAAAGGAAAAAATGCTTGCCGCAAGTAGATATCATATTAAGAAAATTTTATTGCCGGCGCAAAACATGCAAGACCTAGATGAATTACCCAAAAAGGTGCGCGATGCTATTGAGTTTATTCCGGTTGAACATATGGACCAGGTCACTAAAATAGCATTGGAGGATTAAAAAATGAATGTAAAACAATGGGATTTAATTACAGCAAAATACGTAGCTTCAGCGGTGAAAAGTGAACAATATCCCTTGCCGGCCTTGGAAGAGATTGCTTTTATAGGCCGCAGTAATGTTGGAAAGTCTTCGTTGATAAACTCTTTAACCCGTTGTCGCAGCTTAGCTAGGGTTAGTGGCTCGCCAGGAAAAACACAAACGCTAAATTTTTATGAATTGTGTGCTAAACGCATGCTGGGTGAAGCAGAAGAGCGCCGTATATTTCATTTGGTAGATTTACCGGGTTACGGATTTGCTCGAACGGCCAAGGATAATCGAGAACAGTGGTCGGCGTTTATTAGCAAGTATTTAGAAAACTCGGAGCATTTAAAATTGGTCTTTCAGTTAGTAGATATTAGACACAAACCGATGGAGAGTGATATTGCTTGCTATCATTGGCTTATGGATTGCCATCGTCCTACCATAGTTGTGCTGACTAAGGCTGATAAGTTGTCAAAGAGCGCAGCAATGGCACAAAAGGAACTATTTAAGCGAGAATTAGGGTTGGATGATAGTCGTATTATTACCTACTCATCCACCGCTCATACTATGCGTAATGAGCTTATTAATAGGTTGATGGAATATATAGACTAAGGTAAGGAAGAAGGCGCTCCAGAGGTGATAAAAACTCTTTTGTTTTTGCTGTCTGCTATTTTAGGTTGGGGATTGCATTTTATAGGAATGCCGATACCATGGATGCTAGGAGGTGTATTTGTTTCCCTGGGGATGAAGATTTCCGGCATAAAGGGTGTTAAATGGCCTAGGATGTGGCGTAATTATGGCTTAATTGTAGTTGGCTATGGTATAGGCAGGTATGTTACGCCTATGGTGTTAGATCAAATGTTGCACCAAATACCTGGTATTGCAGGTGCAACTCTTATTGCGGTTATGGCAGCGTTGCTTATTTCTATATTGATGTCCAAATATGAAAAAATAGATTTGCATAGTACCATTATGGGTATAATGCCAGGTGGATTTACACAAATGACGGCTATGATTGACGAAGATTCGCGTGTTGATGCTAATATAGTAACTGTTCTCCAGAGTTTACGGTTAATTACTATTGTAGTGAGTGTTCCTTTTTTGGTTACCCATTTTTTAGGGGCTGAAGTAACTAAGACGGCGACTAGTTTAGCAGTAACCAACGCCGTTTCCTTTTGGTTGATTTTGCCTTTTGCAGGAGTAACTGGGCTTATAATGGAAAAACTAAAAATTTCTACTCCCTATCTTTTAGGCCCAATTATCCTAGCCGCTTTAGCAGCGTTATATACTGGCCTTCTAAACACAGCTCCAAACTGGCTATTGGCAACGGCACAGCTTAGCATTGGAATTTATGTGGGATCGGGATTGGAACCACAAAAGGTTAAAAAGCTGGCTAGGGTAATGCCTTCTGCTTTTTTGGGAATTTTTTCAATTTTAGGTATTAGTATAGTGGTTGCTTATGTATTATCTTATTATTATGGCTTTAGTTTAATTACAGCTTTTTTAGCCATGGCTCCCGGTGGTTTGGGAGAAATGTGTTTGGTTGGTATGTCTTTAGAAGAGAATGTGGCAATTATTTTGACCTATCAGATGTTTAGATTCTTATTTTTAAATTTGGCGGTACCTTTTGGTATTTACAAATATTTTGGCAAACCGCTGTCTTTGCCTAGTGGTAAAAAAATCTAGCTAATCTTTCAGAAGAAATATTGACATTACTTCTATATGTAGTATAATGGTGTTGTAACTTAATATTATGCAGAAAACGATAAGTCGATGTAAGTCCGACACGGTCCCGCCGCTGTAAAGCCAGCATATCGGTCTGTAGTATCCAAAGTATCCTGCGAGAGACAGGAAGCGGATGAGCGTGAGTATTTTCACAATTGTCTAGTAAGCTTCTTTCCTCAGGAAAGAAGCTTTTTTATTTACAGTATTGGACGTACTGCTTCTCTCAACAAGTCATTTTAAAATGGCCCTTAAAATAAAAAGTGAGTGAGAGACACTTCGAAGAACAACAAAAGAGCTGGTGCTTTTCTTAAGAAAAGCACCAGCTCTTTTGTTGTAAAATTAAACAAATTTATT
>JAQVYX010000190.1 GCA_029004715.1 Acidaminococcaceae bacterium
ATTGTTGCAGTATTTAGCTATTGGATTTTTGCCGGTTATGTAGAAGGGAAAACCTTTTTTGAAGCAATTGTGCAGGGGCTTTCCAACGCACTCTCAGACGCGGCAGGCTTTTTGGACAGGCCACCTGTGAGCGCCGAAGTGAGCTATCTCTCCCAAATACTCGATATTGTAGGTTTTATCATGAGCTATGGATTAGCTACGCTAGGCTTCTTGATATGGCTAAATCCCAGGGAGAACAATAGATCCAAATTTAGTTTATTCATTGCAGCTACACTTCTAACTGCTTTTACGCTTATCTTTCCAGTATTTGGCATTAGTAATAATGTACCTGATAGATGGTTTGCTTTTATTTACGTGATTATTGGTTTGGCTGGCGCAACGGCTTTGCTTAGATTGGTAATGACTAACAACAAACAATGGTTGGCAAGAATTATATTGCCTGCTACGGTTTTTGTGCTTTGCTTTTTCATGATTACCAACTCTCAAGCTAACAAAGATAGCCCTGTGTATTCTTCACACATCAATGAGAGGCTTGTTTACACGGCTTCGGAAATGGCAGTTGGTAAGTGGGCGGTAGAGCATTACGACGGAAAAATCGTAGCAGACCTACAATATGCGCATCGCATTATAAACACACATTTTGGCAAGGATGATGTCAGCTACGAGATGTTGAATGAAAACACTACGTTAAACAATATGGTTATCTGGAGAGATATTTTAGAAACCAGGCCTGTACAAACGCCGCGAGGCGTTATCCAGGTTGTTGGTGATGATTACTTGGAAAGCATAGAGAACACCCATGGTGCTATCTATGCGAATAGTGCTTCCAAAGCTCTTTATCCGAGGTCCGGTAATTGACCTCCAGGTTAGGCAAGTTTATAAAAGATGTTGGCTGGTCGTTTGTCAGCCTGGGTATTTCTGCCCTAGTACACTTTGTATTGCGCATAATTTTGGCCAGGTCTTTCAGCCTTGATGAAATAGGACTATACAGTCTCTCGTTTACTGCTTATTCATTTGGCTTAACAATGTCAGCATTTGGAATCAATGCCGCATTAACCAAATATACAGCACAATACCGTGAGGCTACCTCAAAAATATCTATATTATTTTCTGCAGGCAGCATTATTTCATTAGCTATAGGTATTCTGATGGGTTTGCTTCTTTATATAATTTCCCCCTTTATTGCCAATACTTTTTTACATATGCCAGAAATGATCAACCTCTTACGTATTGTCGCTATCAGCCTTCCTTTCATAGCCCTTCAAAAAGCAGAGCTTGGTTTTTTAAATGGCCAAAGGCGAATGCAGCTATTTGCGTTTATCAATATCTTCCAGAATATTCTTGTGCTGGCACTAACTATCGGCCTTGTTGTTTTAGGATTTGAGTTATCCGGTGCAGTGTGGGGTCTTGTATTGCCTGTTGTGGTTACCAGCATACTGGCTGTTTTCTTATTAAGGGGGTACTTCTGCTTCCCTGATATACGACAACATGCGCCAATGATAAGAGCTTTGCTTTCCTTCGGCCTCTTTGTGGTTTTGGCAAATACCATATCCACCACCCAGGGGCAAATAGATACGCTTTTGTTGGGTTATTATATGACCGAGACTGAAGTAGGCTACTATACAACTGCTTTAATTATTATTACCGGATTAATGCTGCCAGCAAGTGCAATACAATTGATAACCAGCCCAACAATAGCTACATACTGGGGCAACCATGATGTCAAGGCCATAGAAGTGTTAATTAACAGGATCATGAAAATGACAGCCCTCTTCATGCTTCCTGTTGTATTCATTGTTGGCTTTTCAGCAACAGATATCACCGTACTGCTATTTGGCGAAGGTTATGCGCCATCAGCTTTGCTACTACAGATACTGCTTGTAGGGCTCTTGGCAGGCAGTATTCAAGCTTCAGTTGGTGGCGCACTGTCCAGCACAGCGTACGTTAAGGTAATTTTTAGAATCGGATTGTTAACGCTGGTTATAAGTGCACTATTTAATATATTGCTTATCCCGCTTTTTGGTATGGTCGGAGCAGCTATAGCCCATTCTTTAATAATGATTAGTTCAGCTTTGATAAGCTTATATTTAACCCAAAGACTTGTAAAAATTAAAATAAATTGGATTAGTTTTACTAAATTATTCTTTGTCTCAGCGCTCGCTTTCACTATAACGCTTTTGATTGGGTGCTACACGGAAAAACAATGGCTAACCCTTGTTTTGCTACCATTGTTTATGGTATTTCTTTATAGATACATCTTTACAAAAGATGAAAGGGATCTTATTAATAATAAGCTAAAAGGTATACGCCCGGTTTAAGTTATGATATTACTATTTGTATTTTATAACCTTAGCCGGAATACCTATAGCAATAGCGCTTTCAGGTATATCATGGGTTACAACAGCTCCTGCTCCTATAGTTGCGTGAGCGCCTATGTGTATGCCCTGTAATACCGTAGCACTAGCGCCTAGATAGGCTTGATTTCCAACTATAACATTCCCACTTATCGTGACATTGGGGTTTAAACGGCAAAAATCACCAATTATAGCGTCGTGCCCCAGTGAACAATTAGAGTCTATATGTACGTGTTTACCTATTGTAATATTAGTAC
>JAQVYX010000191.1 GCA_029004715.1 Acidaminococcaceae bacterium
TTTTTCAGAAACTAATCCCAGGAAATAGCATGGAAAAAATGACAGTTGGAGCCATTATGCCGTTTTTACCTGGTGTAGCGTTTACTAATGGTTTGCGAGATTACATGGCTGGTGATTTAATGAGCGGGAATACCCGCGTTAGTGAGGCGCTTTTGCTGGTAGGCGGTTTGGCTATCGGCATGGCTGCAGTTTTGGGCATTTGGCATGCGTAGGAGGATAATATGTTAGTTTCCATATTTTTTGCATTTATAGCAACTATAGCTTTTGGCAAACTATTTAATACCCCGCGCAGGGTGCTTGTTTTAGGTGGCTTGGTTGGCGCTATAGGGTTTGCCGTTTATATATATATGAAAGATGTTTTAGGTTATAGTTCTATGCTCAGTAATTTTGCCGGAACTATAGTTTTATCAATTATTAGTGAGGTTTTTGCTCGCATATTTAAAGAACCGGTAACGGTGTTTTCTATTCCGGGTATTATCCCTCTGGTTCCTGGCTTACCATTGTATCGAGCCATGAATTTTTTTATGCGTAATGCTTATAATGTAGGCATGGAAAAAATGGTGCAGGCTTCTTTGGATGCGACGGCCATTGCTTTGGGAATACTACTAATTTCTAGTATTGCCAGACTCTTTAAAAACAGTAAAACCAGGGCTTTGCAGGCAAAGATAAAGGAGTGAAAAAACGATGAAGCAGCAAGTGAAAAGAGTCATTTTGTTAATGCTGGTTATGGTTTTTATGTTAAGTATGGGGGCACAAGCTGCTGTAGTTAGAGGCCTTATTTGCTATGGTGGGCCTATTGACGATCAAGGTTTTAATCTCATGGCGTATGAAGGGATGAAAAAAGCAGTGAAAAGTTATGCGCCTACGCTATATATAGATACTTTTGTCAATAAAAAAGCAGATAAGCTTGTGGCAGGAGATATTACCTTGCTTAGTAATAAAGAAAATTTTGTTATAGGGTTGGGCGATGTTTACTTGCCTATCTTTGCCAAAATAGCACCTAAAATGCCTAACACAAAATTTATTGTTATTGATGGCGATAGGGATATGAAATTAGCTAATTTATTATGTATTAAATTTAATGACCAAGAGGTGGGTTTTTTGGCAGGGGTTGCCGCGGGCGCTAGCACAAAAAGTAAAAATATTGGTTTTATAGGTGGTTATAAAAATCTTCGTGCTAATCAAGATTTATTAACCGGTTATAAAAAAGGTGCTGATTATGTTAATCCTGCAGTTAAGGTTCAAAGTGATTTTGTAGGAAGCTTTACGGATCCTGCTAAAATGACGAAAAAAGCTTTGCAAATGTATAATAGGCATGCAGATGTTATTTTTCAAGCAGCTGGTAAGAGCGGTCTAGGATTATTTACGGCAGCTGCGAAGGTTAAAAAGCTGGCTATTGGCTGTGATACTGATCAAAGTGCATTAGTGCCTTTCGCAGAAAGACCCTATATTTTAACTAGTGTTGTTAAACGTATAGATAGTGTGGTTTTTACCGCTATTGGTTCCGTAGTAAATGGGGGATTTACACCAGGACTGCAAACTGAAGATTGTAGTACAGGTGGGGTTAGTTATGTGGATAACGCTGGGAATAAGGCGGTATTGGCAAGAGCACAAGCCCAGCTTTTGGATGTTAATGCTAAACTAACCTTGAAGGCCTTGCAAATTTAAAGTTTTATGTAAAAAAAGCCCCTATTCTTTAGTGAATAGGAGTTTTTTTATCAGAAATATATTGAAAGACATAATTTGGTAATATATAATGACTGCAGAAGGATTCCTTACTGCCAGCAGTCTTATTTACATATATTTTACAGGGGAAAGCGGCTAGGATAATTAATTTTTGGAGGGTATATAATGACTTTAAAAGCACCTAATTTACTTTTGGATACAACGATTGGAGGCGGAATAAGCAGGACAAAACAATCGTTTGCAACTACCTGTGGACTTACCTTTTTGGCAGGAGCATATGTTGCTTTAGGTGGATTTTTAGCTATTCGTTGCGCGGCAGCTTTGCCTGTAAATATTTGGGGTTCCATGGCAAAATTGATTTTTGCCGCAGTTTTCCCCCTAGGTCTTATGTTGGTCATAGTTTGTGGGGCAGACTTGTTTACGGGAAATTGCATGTCTTTAGCAGCAGCTAGATATCGTAAAAATATTTCGCTGGGTGCGGTTTGTAAAAGTGGCGTTTATTCTTGGCTAGGTAACTTTGTTGGAGCATTGTTTGTGGCCTATTTTATGGCTTATGCTAGCGGGTTGATTTTTGAAACCATGAAATTAGGAGGAAACAGTACAATGCCTTGGGGTAATTCTATAGTTAGCATTGCTAATGGCAAGTGTGCGCTAAGTTTTGGCGATGCTTTTTGGCGTGCTGTGGGCTGTAACTGGTTGGTTTGCCTAGCAGTTTATGCAGCAGCGGCTGCGGAAGATATTGGTGGCAAGATTTTGGCTTTGTGGTTTCCTACGATGGCCTTTGTTGCTATGGGCATGGAGCATTGCGTAGCTAATATGTTTTTTGTTCCTTTGGGTATATTAACAGGTAATGATCCACGTTATACAGCCATGACAGGTTCAATTCCTTTGCAAGCTAGCTGGAGCAGTTTCTTTATAAAT
>JAQVYX010000192.1 GCA_029004715.1 Acidaminococcaceae bacterium
TCTTTGGTTTTTCTGCAGAAAGTTTAATTTTTTGCTTTTTAATAACCACTACATATACAAAAGCAAAAAATGCCATAATTAAGAATGTTAATTCGTATGCAATATTGGCAGCACCTTCTTTAATATACTTATCAAGAATCAGAGCATCTCCGAATGTAGCTATTCCATCAAGAATGCAATAAAAAACAGGGAAAAAAATAGCAATAAAACTGTTTGTACCTTGTATGTCCTGAACGATGCCCGCCTGCATTTTTCCCGCTTCATTTTGCTTTTTTTCAATAACAGAAAGCAAAAAGATGCCTATACATATTAATGCTACCGCAACAACCTGTAATTCATTCATTTTTTCCTTAAGAATAAAAAAACACAAAAGAGCGGCAACTGCACCTGATGAGTTACATATTGGTGTGGAAATAGAAAGCACTACATAACGCAGACCGATATACCCAAGTATCATTGCAAAAATATATATAAAAGATACCGGTAAATATATAACAATATCCGAAAATTTAAACTCAGCTCCAAGACAAATTTCGCTAATAGCATGAATACCCATAATAGTACCCACCGCAATAATCATTTTCCATTGGCTATTTTTATCATCTATTTTTGAACCTATTTTAGAAAAAAGATCAGATCCACTCCAACAAAATATTGCAACAAGTGAAGCCCAAAACCACACTGTATTTCTCCTTTCGATACCATTTCTATTTTATTTTTATAATATTATCCATAATCATGAGTTATTCCTTATTTTTTATATTTACCGATAATCGTAACTCCACCCCTAACCTTATCCCCCTTTTTTACTAAAACATCAATCGACTTCGGCATGACAATTTCCGTACTGGATCCGAATTTGATCATACCATAACACTCACCCTGTTTAAGCTGATGACCCAACGTTACCCAAGAAATAATGCGCCTAGCCAAAATGCCTGCAATTTGTATGACAAGAATACGCTTGCCATTATTTTCAAGACCTATAGCATGTCTTTCATTTTCAAAAGATGCCGCCTTCTTATAAGCCGGAACAAATCCACCACAAGTATATCTTTGATACTTAACTTTGCCAGACATAGGACTTCGGTTCACATGAACATCAAAAACAGAAAGAAAAATAGTTACTTTTATAGCCTCTACGTTTAAATATTCATCATCAAAGTATTCTTCTATTGCCGTTATTTTCCCGTCTGCCGGCGAATAAAGCAATTCTTCATTAAAAGGGGTTGCCCTAACTGGATTTCTAAAAAAATACGCAAAATAACACGTTAGAACACCAAATATTACGCTATAGTCAGAACTAAAAAAACATAAAGTAAAAATCGTGATAAGGAAACTTACTCCTACAAATGGATATCCTTCCCGAACAATTTTAAATTTTTTTATATTCATATTACATCCCTTATATCCCTTCATGCCTAAATTCATAGATATTAACTAAAAAAGCCTCAATTTTTGTGTGAACAATATTGCCCTTGTTATCGCTTTTACGAAACTCATAGCTATTTGTACCAACAGATCCATATTTATCAATCATTATCCTTGCACCCTATGATTATTTAAAATTCGTAGTATCCTTTCTCCTCCTGCCGCATCTACTTCTTCTGCATCTCCCACAGCCTAAGGGTTTTTCCAGTTCGCTATATAGCTGATAATCTCCCCCTTCAATTTTCAAAACACAACTATTTACAAGTGATTCAGCAACCTTTGCCCGAGCATTAGAATAAATCCTTTGAATTGTTGTCCTTGCTACCTGCATTCTTTCGCTACATTCCTCCTGTGTAAACTTTTCAAGATCTATAAGGCGAATTGCTTCATACTCTTCCACCGACATAAAAATTATCTTACTATTAACTTGTTTTGGATTTAAAGGCCCGTAAACATTACTATCCGGTAGACAACACACTTTTTTCCCTTTTCTTGGTCTTGGCACGATAGAGCCCTCCTTTACAGCATTAAAAAATAATAAGCATCTTATTTAAGTCGGTATGTATTAAAACCTCTATACTTTATAATATTAATATTTTCAGTACAGTCAAGCTTATCCATAATACAATTAATTCGTTTGCAATTACGTGAGCTTAAAAAGCTTTTTATTTCAAATTGATTCATTGGATGTCTTTTTATAATACTAATTATAGCCTTATAATCATCTTCAATCTCACTATGGAACCCTTTTGAAACAAGGAGATCAATGGAAATTCCACCTAAAAAAGCACTTATTTTGTTCATTTTTTCATAGGAAACAGCCCTAACTTCGGTCTCTGCCGGTGGGCGAACCGGTGTATTAAGATACAGTCGGTTATATTTTATTTTCCGCAGAGCTTGTACATATTTCATCAATGACTCATCATCGTCGTTTATGCCTGACATCAGCATAATTTCAAGCCAAAGCTCTCCATCATATTCTTCCGAAAAAGCAATCAAACCGTTATTAACGCTTTCAAAACTAATTTTGCCAAATGGACGATTGATTTTTTTAAATGAAACTTCATCGTAAGCATCAAGCGTCGGCATTACAATATCTGCTTTAGCTACCTCCCGCCTTACTGCACAATCACACAATAAGGCCCCATTAGTAATTAAAGCTACCGGCTTAT
>JAQVYX010000193.1 GCA_029004715.1 Acidaminococcaceae bacterium
GGCATGCAAAATGCCGGCAATGCTAATGCTGATACTTGTATTAGTATTGTTACAGTTAGTAGGACAAATGTAATGTCGGTTGCTAGCGCTGTTCTTCCTACCGGTGTTACCGGTGATTTCCGTGATATTACTATTACTGACGATGGCAATGCCTACATTTTCTCTGGGTACTATTCCTCAGACTATAGCAGCTTTATAGGTCATATTTATGGTACTACTATAACTAATCTAAACGCTGCCACACCTTCTGCGTGGACAACCTTGAAGACCATTTCCGATGCCGGATACTTCTGGTATATTTATACTGAAGGTACTTCTAACAGATTCTGGTTTGTTAAAGGCAATGTGATTGAAGTTTACCCTGCGTCTAGTACTTTAGGTACGCCGCAGAGTTTTGATAGTACAGCATTGGCTAGCAATACTAATTATACTAATATTAATGCGGCCTGCTTTATTGCAGCAGATGCCACTGCTACTCGCGGCGCTGCCGGTGTATCTCATAGTGCAAAGTCTTGCGTCGGGCAGGCACGTTTGGCCCGTGAAGCACATGAACTAGCAGAAAAATGCAAAAAAGCAAAAAAATAAAACACCTCTAAGAATTTAGTGTTTTACAAGCCAACGAGTATTTTCGTACCGTTCTTTGCTATTTGCCTTGAACGGTACGGAGTATTTGTTGTCCTTGCTTATCCTAGAAAGTCTATGAAGATAAGCAAATACAACTAGATGTAGCTTAATAGCAAGGGTGAATTACTAGAGGAGGATTAGCATGAAAATATTTTTAAATCCAGGGCATGACCAAGACGTAGATAGCGGAGCAGTAAGCCCATATGATGGTACCCGTGAGGCGGATGTGGTGGCTAAACTGGGACTTTTGCTAGCAGCTAAATTGCAAGCAGCTGATTTTACCGTACAGAGCAAACAAAATGACGATTTAGAAGCGGTGGTAGAAGCGGCCAACAGCTGGCCGGCAGATATTTTTGTAGCTTTACACTGCAATGCATCACCTGCTCACGATGCTCGTGGTACAGAAACACTATATCGCAGCGAACAGGGAAGGGTTTTGGCTGAGTGTGTACAGAACTGTATCGTGGCGCAGATCGCTACTACTGATCGGGGCTGTAAGCTGCGTACTGATTTGTATGTTTTAAATGCGACTACTATGCCCGCGATTTTAATTGAACTGGCTTTTATTGATGCTTATGGGGATTTGGCACTTTTAAAGAATTCTTTGCCGACTTATGCAGAAGCTATTACAAAGGGAATAAGTAATTATTTCACTAAAGGAGACTGCTAGTGGAAGATAAAACCATAGAACAGGTTCAGGATGAAATTGTCAATAAGAGGACAAAGCTAGTGAAACTGAAGGAAGAACATACTGAAGAATATAAACTTCTTAAGGAATTAGAGCAGACTATTTCTGCCACAGAATGTCAGTTGTTAGAATTGGAAAATAAATTTGTTTTTCTTTTTGAACAGTCCTCCCGAAGTTTTAAAGATGAAGCGGTTAAACTTGCTGACCAGCTAAAAAAAGTTGTGGAACCGCAGAAACCGGTAGATAAGTTAACCATATTATTTTTGGCAGCTAATCCGAAAGAAACACAAAAGTTAGCTTTGGATAATGAGGCACGGTCAATTAGAGAAGCCATTAGAGCTTCTGCTAATCGGGATAATATGGAATTTTTTACTAGGTGGGCGGTGCGCTCCCTTGATATTTTGCAGGCTATTAACGAGACAGAGCCGGAGGTAATCCATTTTTCCGGGCATGGCTCTGATAAAGGCGAATTGGCCATGGAAGATGAACATGGTAATATGCAGCTAGTATCCAAAGAGGCCATTGCAGCAGCAATCTCTTCGTCTACGGAAAAAACGCGGTTGATTTTTTTCAATGCCTGCTTTTCGGAAGCTGAGGCCCAAGCTGTTGTAGAAAATATTGAAGCAGCAGTAGGAATGAGAGCCGCTATAGGAGATGAAGCTGCGCAGGTATTTGCTGCTCAATTTTACTCAGCAATTGGGTTTGGTAAAAACCTACAAAAAGCTTTTAACCAGGCTAAGGCAGCATTGCTGCTAAAAGGGATTCCTGAAGATAATACTCCGGTACTATATGTACGTAAAGGACTGGCGGCTGAAGATATAGTTATGGTGGTCAGCAAGGTGTAAGGGCATAAAAATGTAGACACGATATTTTTTTATCATGTCTACGTCCATTTTATTATTTCCTTAATTTTTACGAAGATAAATTTATTCTTTTAAATTTGTAAAGCGCTAATGTAAGCCGCGGCCATGTTGTTTAATTTTTTAACAACTTCTTCACGTACGATGGCATAAACCTCGGAATTGAGGGTTATAGTATTTGTTCCGGTATATAGTTTGAATTCCGAAGTAGAGAAATCAACAAATAAGATTTGTTTTATTTTCTTAGAAGTTTCTAAATACATGGCAGCAAAGCTATAGTCAACCGTTCCGCCACTTTCAGTACAGACACCAAGACTGAGATTACCCATTTGGTCTGAGCAGGTATTAAAATTGAAAAGGGTAAATTTATTGTCTGTAGAGGGTAGATTGTTCAAGGCACTAATAGCAGCTTTGGCTAGGA
>JAQVYX010000194.1 GCA_029004715.1 Acidaminococcaceae bacterium
CAGAATATGCGGATAATTAGATAGCAGCTCCACTGCCTTTAATGCTATATCGTCAAAGCTATAATATTCTTGTGCATCAACTGCTTGTGTCAAATATAAGGATAGTTTGCGTACCACCTTATCCCAGGCAGAAATAATATCAACGGCAGTTAAATCAATAGCAAAATTGCTAAGCTCCAAAATTGCATTTTTAAAAGACTTTATTTCCTCTTTTACTTTGCCCACAGCCCGTAAACCACTAGTCCATTGTAACAAAGATGTATAGTCTTTTGCTGCAATAAGCTCCCGCAATTGCTCGCTACGTTCTTCCAAAACTGCTAGATTTTGAGCCGTTTTAGCCCCAGCGGTATCTTTTAGGGCTATTAGTTCCGCAAAACTTGCTAAAACCTCTACTTTTAGGTTTTCTTCTTCTTTCAGCCTCATCAAATACGGTTCTGCTAAATTATCTTGCCGTAATACCTGCGGCAATTTATCTACCAATGAAAAGAGCATTGCTGCTAATTTTGTCGGTTCATAATTATCCATAAGCTTAATAAAATCAGAATCTTCCTCTTGCAAAGATTGTGACATGAAATTCTTAATTACTTGTGTATGGAAATCTTCCAGTTCATATTCTTCTCTTACCTGAAAATTAGGATCCATACCTGCTTCTACAGGGTTATCTCGAATTAATTTGCTGCAGAAACTGTCAATCGTACTAATCTGCGCTTTTTCCAATAACCGCAACTGTTCTTGCCAAAATATTTTTTCATCATCATTTTTTTCTTCTAATAGGGCATACAAAGTCCGCCTAATGCGTTCTCGCATTTCCTTAGCGGCCTTTTTCGTAAAGGTGATAGCTAAAATTGCATCAGCGGAAGCCTTTTTTTCGGCAACAATCTTAATGAAACGCTCCACTAAGACTCTTGTTTTGCCTGAACCAGCACCAGCTGAGACAGAAACATTAGCATCTAAAGTTTCTATAGCAATTTTTTGTTCCTGTGTAAAGTCAGGCATTGTCTTCACCTTCCTTTCCTACGCTTTGGGACCCGTCATCTAATCTGCAGCGGCAAATATCCTTGCAGGGGCAATAAGACGGGCATTTATCTGCCGGACTGGCGGGAAAAGTACTGTTTCTAATACCACGAATGCAAAACTCAATGTTTTTTTTAGCATTTTCCATAACCATCGAAAATTCATTGGGGTGTGTATTATCTAACCAGGGTAAAGCTTGTTTAACACTGTTTTCCCACATGCCTCCTATGCGTTTAGAATTTTTTAACGCATAGTAACCTGCTCCTATAATTTGTTCCGGCTGAATTTTCTTAAGGTTTTCCAAAGCCAAAACATAAATCGGCAACTGCAAAGATCGTCCTAAGGCCACTGCTTTTGCTGAAGGTACTGCACCACTTTTATAATCAGTTAAAATATAGTTATTACCATCAGTATCTACGCGGTCTATTTGTCCCGAAAAAATTGTTTCTTCATTATCTACGTTAATGGATAATCCTAACAGTTGACTTTCTTTACGACCAAAAGCGAGCTCTAGAGCTTGGGGTAGTAAATTTAGTTTTTGTTCAGCTTGATAAGTTTGTTCAGTAATTAACCATTTCTCTAAAACCATTTGATAATGTCTATATTCATATGTGCTAAAATCACTTGTAAAAATGCAACCTTTATCTAATAATTCTTTATAAATTTCTGCCAAATCGAGTAGTATTTCTGCTTTTAGTTCACTATAATTCATGTGCCCTATATTTTCGCCTAAATGCTTGTTCAAAAATTTTGCTAAGGTAAAGTGATAAAGGTCGCCGGTCACTGCCGGCTGTGTTTCTTGTACTAAGGGCTCCCAGGGTTTAGAATGCCAGATATTGCTAACTAAATAATTAAAAGGACATTGTACATAGTTATCTAGCGCAGAAGCACTTAAATATTTACATTCTCGCTTTTGTCCTAAATAACCGTTGAAAATATTTTGTCCCTGCCAACGAGATTTGTCTAGCTCTTTTCTACTAACAAAATCTGCCCCTACTTGATGCTCTAACCAAACAGACTCTTGGCTGCCCAAATTTTCCTGTTGAGCTAAAATATTTATCAATTCGCCTTCACTAAAACAATTTTGCGCATTTAACCCGTAAAATGTAGCCTTTAAAGCTCCTTTAGCATAATACTGTTGCAATTCTTCCAAATAGCCTGAAGCGCCTGCCTCATCATCAGCATAATAACTAATAGTAAGCGTCTTTTGAGCCATGGCCAGCACGGAAGCAAAAAAATATTGGTCTATTTTCATGGATGTAACCGTCAAGGGCAAGGTAACTCCTAGCTCATTTAGGGCCTTACGCTCTTGATCGTTATATATCCAGTTTTCGAATTTAGCCTTGGGGAATTGTCCCTCACGCAAGCCCATTAAATACACATGCGGATATAATACTCCTTGAATAGTTGCTGCTTCTACTACCTTTATGCCTTGTTGGTTGCCAGGTGCTAAACTGATAATTTTTTCTTGAGCCTTTTCCTGCCAAAATTCTAAAAAGTCACCGACAGGCCTTTTTTTCAATCCTTGACCGCTTTGTTCAAAAGCTGCCACCATTTCCTCAAATATTTCAC
>JAQVYX010000195.1 GCA_029004715.1 Acidaminococcaceae bacterium
TCTGTTTTTAATGTACTACCTTATAATACGATTAACTAAAATTCAGACTCCAATGCTAACATAAAAGAGGTTAATTTTCTACTCGCTTATGCTTCTAGAAGTCTTTAAACATATTAAAAAGTATCATTCACGGCATTTATTTACCAAAGGACTCAAACTTTGCTAGCTAAGTAAGTCACTAATTACGTTATTTTGAAAGGGGTATACCATGTTAATTTTATTAGGTTTTATAATTTTGTTGTCTTGTCTTATTATAGGTGTTCGTCGTGGGGGTCTTGGTTTAGCCGCTGTATCTGGCATAGGTTTAATTATTTTTATTTTCGTTTTAGGCTTGAAACCCGGAAAAGCACCTGTAGATGTTATGCTTACTATTATGGCAGTTGTTACCTGCTCTGGTTTTCTCCAAGCCTCTAAAGGTTTAGACGTAATGCTTAAATACGCAGAAAAGTTTTTACGCAGAAACCCCAAATACATTACTATACTAGCACCAATAACCACGTGGTTTCTTACAGTATTGTGTGGCACCGGGCATGTCGTCTACGCCATGTTCCCTATTATTTATGACATAGCCATAAAAGAAAATATACGTCCCGAAAGACCTATGGCTTCCGCTTCTGTTGCCTCCCAAATGGGCGTTTGTGCATCACCAGCCTCGGTAGCGGTTGTCTCCGTTGTAGCAATACTAGCCGCTACCTCTCATCCCTTCGGAGTAGTGCAAATACTAGCTATTTCAATTCCAGCATCCTTTTGCGGAGCTTTGGCTGCTGGCTTGTGGAGTCTAAATCGCGGCAAAGATCTAGACCAAGATCCTGATTTTCTAGCAAAAATAGCTAACCCAGAACAAAAAACTTTTATTTATGGTGAATATGACGATGCAAAACTTGCTGATAAAATTTTACCCAAAACTGCCTATCGGGCAGCGAGTATTTTCTTGCTCGGCATTTTAATAATTGCTGTTTTCGGCAGTTTCCCAGCTCTTTTACCACATTTTGTTAATGCCAAAGGTGTATTAAAACCACTCTCAATGACACCTACTATTCAACTTTTAATGCTAACTATTGCTGCAACAATTATGCTTTCCTGCAATGTTAAATCTTCCGATGTTGCTTCCGGCTCAGTCTTTAAATCCGGGATGGTTGCTATTGTTTCTGTATTTGGTGTAGCCTGGATGGCTGATACCTACTTTGGTGCCTACATTCCTACTGTGAAAAAAACTCTAAGTTCTGTTGTTTTATCTTATCCTTGGCTTTACGCAGCTGTCCTCTTTTTAGTTTCTAAGCTAATTAATTCTCAGGCTGCAGACGTTGCTGTTATTGTACCCATGGCCCTTAGCGTAGGCGTTGATCCTCTAATAATAGTATCATTCATGCCTGCTTGCTATGGTTACTTTATTTTGCCTACTTATCCTTCCGACCTCGCCTGCATTGGCTTTGATCGCTCCGGTACAACCAGAATTGGTGCTTTCATAATAAACCACAGCTTTATCATGCCCGGCCTAATAGGCGTAACAACTGGCTGTGTTGTCGGTTATGCATTAGCACATTTAATTTATTAGTTCTTGTTTGTAAAATAGAAAAATATACTCTTTTCAATTATTATTAGCTTGATATACTATTAATTCAGCACAATAACTATTGATTTGGGTATATTTTTTTACTACTCCACATTGAAATTACAACTTTATTACGTAGCTTCCGCTCCGCAGAGTGAAGCTTTTCGAGCAGTAACGTTAGCCATAGGCTAAGTTTTGTCAGCACTTTACTATGCCATACACTTCTCCAGTCTGTTCTTGAATCCTACAAAAAACATACATAATTGCGCACATTTTACAATATATATACATATGCGTTATAATATATCTATATATTGTATAGAAATGGGGGTCTTTTATGATTAAATTTGCAAACGTGACAAAAAAATTCAAAAGTAAAGAAGTGCTTCACGGTATTAATTTGGAAATACCGGAAGGAAAGCTGCTTTCTATTATTGGTTCCAGTGGCTGTGGAAAAACAACTATGCTAAAAATGATTAACAGGTTAGTTCCCTTAACTTCCGGAACTATTTCTATCAATGGCAGAAATATTCTAGACACGCCACCCGTGGAATTACGCAAACAAATTGGCTATGTTATTCAGCAAACAGGCCTCTTCCCGCATCTAACCATCGAGGAAAACATTGCCTTACCGATGTTGCTACACAAATGGTCCAAAGAAGATATTGCCGCTAGAATGAAAGAACTTCTCAACATGGTAAGCTTACCTAGTGATATGTTAAACCGTTTTCCACCAGAATTAAGTGGTGGCCAACAACAAAGGATTGGCGTAGCAAGAGCTTTTTCCACAAATCCTGATATTATTTTGATGGATGAGCCCTTTTCCGCCTTAGATCCTATCACTAGGAATAATCTGCAAGAAGAACTTAATGACTTGCAAAAAGAACTGCTTAAAACAATTGTATTTGTAACTCATGATATGGACGAAGCAATTAAAATTTCTGATACCATTTGTCTCATGAGAAATGGCGCTATTGAACAATTAGCAACTCCTGAAGAACTTTTGAAAAATCCCGCTAATGATTTTGTG
>JAQVYX010000196.1 GCA_029004715.1 Acidaminococcaceae bacterium
AGAAATATTTGTAGACGATAAGGAAAGACAAAGTAACAAAGTACATCTTTCATATTTACCTTATCCTTTATACAAAGTTTTAACAAAACTTGGTATGAAAGAGTAAAACAAAAACCCCCTCTGTAAAATGGAGGGGGTTTACGTTTTTCTCTTTTGGGTTACTCTGTTTAAGCGACACACATTTTTCTCTATGGTTTACTTCATGCTATAGGTACGCTTTCTTTAATAGGGCTACTTTCATAGACAGGCGCACTTTCCTCGAATGGATTACTCGGACATTTAGGTACACTTCATATTCATGGATTACTCTTTTCTATTGACGCGTTTGATAATCTAGGTTTACTGAACTTATACTGACACACTAATTACTTCTGGTTTACTATAGGTTCATGGTAATACCACAGGGTTACTATGCACTATACCAAGCTTTGCTTCTGCGTAGGATGGTGTTACTTCTAACCCTTCTGCTTTTCTCCAGAAAACCCACATGTCTTTTAAGAACATTTTAATCATATACCTAATAGCCATGTTGTGCCTGTGCGCTTTAGATACATCTTTGTACTTGGGGTGGTTCTCTAATCTGTTCTTGTAGTCATAGTACACTTGTGCATACTGGCTACCACTACGCAGGAAGGAAGTGCCTAGCACACCAATTAGTTTTGTTTTAAGAAATGGGTTGAATGTAATAGACAACCTTTCTTTTTCAGTACCATCTTTTGCTTGATACTTCATGTTTACTAAGTGTTCTCCTCTACGTGACCTGCCTTTCCAATCTGGTACAACAACCATAGTGTTATTGTCTACTAAAGTGTATGGCACACCATCCACAACAAGAATATCTCCATCAACATAAAATTCTTCAGCACCGCTAAAGTATTTTTTAGCGTCAGCTAGTGGTATGTTTTTCATGGTGCACACCACATCTAATCCTGCGTATTTCCAGAAAGACGAAATGTACTTTGCTTTGTGCACATCAAATTCTGATATAATCACAGCAGCCATTAAAGGACCACAGCCCTTTACCTTCTTTAAGAAGCCAGTCCACAATGGTTCGTCTTCTAATTCGTACTCAATAGTTTTTAATAACTCCGCTTCAGTATCTAGAATACTCATGTAGAAGTGTGTAAGCTCATATTCAAATGGACTGTTTATTACACCTTCGTGTGTGCGTAAGTATTTTACTTTAGCACGTATTCCTTTATTAGCTACTGCCTCTGAAATCAAACTGTATTCTATTGTAATTTTGTGCAACACTTTCTTAGCTTCGTTTTCCATAGCCTCCAACTTCTCACCTGGTACGTGCCCAAGTGTGGCGTAGAAGTTAGCTACAAGCCTGTTACCGATTTCAATTCTCAGTTTCTGTGCGTCATAAAAACTCCGCACACTAGCTCTAATTACTCTGTTGTTCTTTTCCATTTGACAATCTCTCCTTTTATTTTTGTTGCGCTTAGTCTCTCTGTGTTTATTCGCTCTCTTGGACACACTACGTAAATATGTTTTACATAATTCTCTCTGGTACGCTAGTTTATAATGGGTTGCTCAATGTTACAGACACATTCAATACAACTGGTTTACTTTCTACCTTCGATACACTTAGTCTTAACGGGTTACTGACAAGTTTAGATACGTTTTCCCCAATCGGTTTACTTAATCTACTCGACACGCTTTTTATTATTGGTCTTCTTACGCTAGGAGGTCCGCTATCCCATAATGGTTTACTCATATTAGATGACACGTTACGAAATTACGGTTTACTTCAAGTTATTGACATTACTTACATTTATACCGTGGCTTATAACGCACGATAAATTAAGTGGTGGTACGTTTCATCCTACTAAAAACACGCTACTTCAATAAGGTTTACTCTTTAATTCTGACACGCTATCGACTATTGATTTACTGACGCATTTAGACACGCTGTCAATTAATGGTTTGCTTAGCAATTCAGACACACTAGATTGAATAGGTTTACTTACTAATCTTGGCACGCTTCTTTGGATAGGTTTACTTTATTGGATAGACACACTTTGTTCAAAAGGATTACTCAATATATTAAGTAATTACTTAATCTCTTTTAAGTCACCCCATTTCGTACCATAACATTTAATATCAGCGCGGAAAGGAATGTAATCGTCTAGTATGTTGCGCTCCATTTCCTCTTTGATAGCCGACATTACTTGCAGTGGTTCCTCTTTTGTTTCCACAAGTATTGAATCATGTACTGTTAGCAGTAACCTAGTGTTACCAAAGTCGCCTTTGCGTAACCTTTTGTGTATGCGCACTAGCCCATACATTGTAATATCACTAGCAAGATTTTGTATTGGGTAGTTAACAGCTTGTCTCTGTAAACTAGAACTCTGTGCAAAGCGTAGTAACCTACCAAACACTGTGCGATATTCCATGTCGTGCATTACTTGCTGTTGTACCTCACCTATCCATTGTCTGCCACGCACATACGCACCAAAGAATTTACCTTGCAATTCAACAGCTTCCTGCTGTGATACACTAAGATTCTTACTCAGTGTACCCGCTTCCATGCCATACAATGTAGCAAAGGCTATTGTCTTACACTGTTG
>JAQVYX010000197.1 GCA_029004715.1 Acidaminococcaceae bacterium
AGCCATGTAATCTCGCAAACCATTAGTAAACGCTACACCAGGTAAAAACGGCATAATGGCTCCAACTGTCATTTTTTCCATGCTATTTCCTGGGATTAGTTTCTGAAAAACAAGGGCAACCGCACAAAAAATAACCCCCGCCAAAGTTGTTTCCCAAAAACTACTGGGACGAAATGGTGCAATTTTTTTTAAAACAAACATAGCCGCCGGGGCCGCAAAAAAAGCTCCGATAAATTCATATAAATCTCCGCCAAGAACTACCGCAAAAGATGCAGCAGCTAACCCAGATGAAAAGGTTTCTATATAATTTGGACGTGGTGGTCTATTTAATTTTTCCCGCAAAATATTCATGGTTTCCGTGTAATCATGTTGCCACCTAGCAAAACCAAAAGACAATTCATTAATTTCACTAATAAGACCTAAATCTGTCCCTCTACGACTAACCCTATACATGCAAGTAAAGTCACCGGCAAACTCATTACTAACAATAATTACTGATGGCGTGCAAAAAACTGAAACCGTATTCATACCTCTTAAGGCACACATACGCACTATAGTATCTTCAACACGTGAAGTCTCAGCACCGCTGCAAAGTAAAATTTTCCCGGCCGTAATAGCTATTTCCATAACCTGCTCTTTAGTCATAGCCATAATCTTTTCACAAGCCATATTGCACTCCTTTGTACACGTATAAAAATTTGTGTAAACAACTTTTTAGTTGTCTAATAAACTAATCCATAGGTATTTTTTCATCGTTAAAAATTAACTGAATTGCGGCCTTGAATTTATTGGCACCTCCCATAGAGGGATGCGGAACAGCACGACATGAAATTTTGTATTTAGCCAAAGTACCGGCTGCTTTTTGACCTATAGCAATAACTTCCATACCAGGAACCAACTCCAATAACTGCTTGGCGTATGTTACACCAATATCTAATTCCGGTTTAGAGGGCGTCCTGTTAGTCAAAATGCCTGCATCTTTGTAAGGATGAAAAGGAAAAATATTCCACAGTATACTCTGAAAAGGTGACAACCCCTGCTGTGCAAGTTGTTCCCACATAACTGTTGCCGTTGGTTCATTAAAGCCTTCTGCCTGTTGTTTCTTGTTAAGCAAAGGACTGTTAGGATTACTGGTTCGTTGATAATTCCACGCACCTAATACTACTTCAGGGGAAACTTTAGGGTGATACCCTAGCAAAATACGCTCACTAGTCATCGCCATCCCAGAAAAATGTCCTCCCTGATAACCTAACCCTTCAGCAATAAACAGGTACTTAGCATTTTTGCGTAAAGTTAAATATCTTAGTAAATTAGCTGCCCGAATAGCAGGAGCTTCCGGACCAATATCACAAAGAGCATTGTAATCAGCCCAAGGGTTAAAAACCTCTATACCCTTATACTCTTGTAGTTTTTTGATGAATTTTTCCATTATTCTAGACTCTCCATTATTTGCTCCCATTTTACCATAAGTTTGGCAATCGTGGCTTTATATTCTGCATATTCTTTTGCTAGCTCTGCACTAACTTCAAATGAAGTCTGGCTAGCTGGATCAGCTATTTTTGCTTCCAGCACTTTTAGCATAGCCTCCTGCTCGCGTATATTAAGTTCTACTTTTGGCAAAAGTTTTTCTGCCTCACTGGGACTATAATGTTTTGCTTTTGTAGAACTTGAAGCTGCAACTTGTTTTTTGTTCTCCATGTGTTCCGTTTTAGTCACTTTTTGCACTATAGGCTGAACTAGCAAAGTTTTTTGCTTTTCTCTTTGTTCCAAATAAAAATCATAGTTTCCCTTATAATCCTTTATAGTACCGTCTTCTATTTCCCAAATACGCTCTGCCACCTCGTTCACCAAATAACGATCATGACTAACCAATAGTACTGTCCCATCAAAGGTCTCCAAGGCAGCTTCCACCGCTTCCTTAGCAAAAATATCCAAATGATTTGTAGGTTCATCTAGGAGCAAGCAATTGGCCCCATCTAAGACCAATTTTAAAAGCACCAAGCGTGCCTTTTGTCCCCCCGATAATGTACTTATCTCTTTGAATACTTCTTCTCCTCTAAAAAGCATACTCCCCAAAAGTTTTCTTGTCTGCTCATCTGTATAACCATATTCATTAAGAAAATTATCCATAATAGTTTCATTGGAGTTTAAACGTTCATAACTTTGAGAGAAATATCCTATCTGTACTCTATTACCTATTTTAGCTGTACCACTTAAAGGTGCAATTTCCTGTAGAATGGTTTTTAACAGTGTTGTCTTACCTGCTCCATTTGTTCCTAAAATAGCAATTTTTTCGCCGCGAGTTAAGACTAGGTTAATATTTTTCAACAAAGTCTTTTCACCATACCCTACATTTAACTCTTCCAAAATAATTACCTTTTCAGCAGATTCCGTAGCCTTAGGCAACCTTAAGGTAAATTCTTCCTTTCGTACCGGTGCCGCCACTCTTTCCAATCTATCTAACTGGGATTGACGTCCTCGAGCCATTTTGCTTTTAATACCTGCTTTAAAACGGCGAATATAATCTTCT
>JAQVYX010000198.1 GCA_029004715.1 Acidaminococcaceae bacterium
CAAAGCACGAACCTGCCAAGGTTGTGTACGCGTATGGCGCAGGGTATGGGTATGGCGGTTACTACGATAGCTATGCAGGATACGGTACTAAAACTAAAAGTGTAGTGACATAACACCCAGATACCTGCTATTACTGTGGGCACATAGACATAACAACCAAACGCTGTGAGATGACTAACTATACCATGTCGCTATCCGCACCGAAGTGCAGGAAATTCATACACTTCCAAGCGTATGTTGCGGCAAAGGATAAGCCAGACAGGGTGTACTCTAAAAGTGAGTTAGAGTTAAGTGAAAAAAGCAAGGGCAGTACATGTGGAGAATGCGATATGTACCTGTTTGGGTATGACATGTGCAACACATACGGCACATATCAAAGTGCGCATGATGAAGCATGTGTTTCCTTCGAGCCTTTAACAGATGAAGTGCATGATGAAGTACCACAGATAAAGAAGTGCGGTATGTGCGTACACTTCAAGAAGTCTAAAGGCGACACAGACAAAGGGCGCTGTGTTGAGTTAGACATGGTGGCTTTCAGTGGGCACACAGCCTGTAAGGATTTCAAAATAAAAGATACTACCTCAAAGCGTTGTATTAATTGTGAAAAGTTTAATCCACACACAAGCTACTGTTCACGATATGGATGCGCTACTGCACCTACTGCGTGGGCGTGCGCTGTATACGAAAAGAAAGGAGGTGAATAGCATTGGCTTTTGAAATGTGCGACAACAAAGACTGTACAAGTTACGAAGGGGATTTGGCACAACTGCATATTAAAAATCACTGCCACATGCACATTAATGTTACGGAGTGTTCCAAGTATGTACCGCTTTTTAAACCACATAAAGACGCATTGAAGAACATGCCTACGCAGTGCGAGAACAATAAGTGCTCTAATTATGTCGCGAATAGTAGCGACCAGATAGTGCCGAACCATTGCGGTATTTTCACAGACATTTCAGAATGTAAAAACAAAATAACAAACGATAAGGAGAATGTAGAGATGACAGCAAAAGGAAAGTTTGAGTACTACACATCACCACAGACGGGGAGCGTATATGTAATTGCGAACAGCGGCGCTGAAGCGCAGGTGTCCTACCGTGAGGTTGAACCTGGTGCGTATCGTGTGCGCGTACAGGGCGAGGAGAAATACCTGGAGTACCTGACACAGAAACTTACCAACGCAGAGCTGTGGGGTCCTGTAAAAGAAGGAGACCACCTCTCCATCACAGTGTTTGCTGATGACTTCCCTGATGCAGTGGCTGATGCTGTGCGTGCAGTTATGCGCGCAGGATACATTGGTGTAGCACCGCAGGAATAACACACAGTCCTGTCTGATGATTGCGTGTGGCTCACGCATGAATACTCGCACCCTTACATTTGGGGTGCGTTTAAACAGGAAGCTTATGAGAGGAGGTGGGTGCACAAATGACACTTAGTAAAACACGTGTATTATGTCAGATTAAAAGATGTGCGTATAATTTTAATGGCGAATGTGTGCGTAATATAATAACAATAACACTCAAAGGTAAATGCTTTGATGAAGATGTAAGAGGGGAATAGTTTTAGTTATACAAATGTTTAGTACATAAACGAAAGGAGGTGAATACATTGAGGGAGAATACAAAAGATTCTATGGATGCTATGAGTGAGCTGATGAAAAAGTTACAAGAGGAAAAACCAGAATTGTTAGAGCTTACGCTGAAGGCTATGCGTGAGAAAACTACATTTGAAATTGCCCGTATTGTGGCAACAAGTGTGGTAGTTTTATCTGAAGTTACAAACCTTGGTGACAGAGAACGCTTTGAGTTAGTCACTGAAGTACTGGAAGAATGTGCGCGTACTGCGCGTGAAGCATTGGCAGATGACCGTGACCTTACACCAGAGGAGCACGACAAAGCAAGAAAGATTATGGCAATGTTCATGGAGTAACATATAAGCAGGGCTATTACATACAGTGATAGCCCTACTTGTGTTTGTCAGAAAGGAGAAAACCACATGATATACAATAACCCAAAGATACGCGCCACATACAACATGGGTGGTGAGGGTTCTTTAAGTACTGGGACGGAGCCGCCAATGCACCCATTGTACCACACTCAACCCATATGGATTGGTAGCAACTATGGGAAGCACCCAAAGCAAGGACCAAAAGTATATCACAAAACATTAAACATGTACGCTGATAGTGTTGATGACTTCATGCCATACTGGATTAAACCAGAGATTGGTTCTGAAGCGTTTAATATGTGGGTGTTGTATCTTTACTTTAAAGAGCGTAACAAATACCATGACACAAAAGCAGGATTGAATGGTCCGTACTCAGTGTACGCTTTAAGTGGAATAAACAAACCAAAAATATGTAATAGCAGAGCGTATCTGCTTATAGACAAGTGGTACCCAGGTATGCAGCCAAGGCGTGATTTAATACAGCGCTTTTATTTTAACCTTGTACCAGGCGGTGCGTTTGTACCACTGTGGTGGAAGACAGTACAAGAAGCGCCTATTGTTGGTGAATGCCCA